>JAGNHB010000013.1 GCA_018001935.1 Acidobacteriota bacterium | reverse complement strand
CCGCCCGCCCGCCCGGCCCGCCGCCTCCTCCCGTTCCTCGTGCTCCTCGTGTCCGCGCCGGCGTCCCCGGTGGCGTTCGACGGGTTTTCCCAATCCACCGGGACCTTCCTCCAGGGGCCGGCCGTCCCCGAGCAGGCGTTTCTCCAGGAACTTCTCGAGGCCGCGGGCCCCGACGCCCCGATGCTGCGCAAGCTGGGCGTCAAGCGCTGCGAGAAGGTGAGGGGGAGCGTCGGGAAGATGCCCATCGACGTGGAGACCTACGAGTTCCCCACCGTCGACCGGGCGTACAGCGCCTTCTCCTTCTTCCTGGAAACGGGCGCGAAAGCCCTGTCGGAAGGCGATCCCCCCGGGTGTTTCCTCCAGGGGGACCGGGTGGTTTTCTGGAGCGACCGGGTCGTGATCCGGACCACCTTCCCGGACCGCTTCGGGGCCCGGCTCTTCAGCTACGTGGAGTGGCTCCACAAGGAACACCCCGCCCGCGACGACGCCCCCGCCCTGGTCCTCAAGGCGCCCCGCCGGGACCGCTGGGGGACCTCCTCCCGGCTGGCGCTGACGGACCTCCAGGGCGACAGCCTGTTCCCGTCCCTGGCGAAGGGCTTCTGGAACCTGGACCGCGGCAACGCCCTCTACCTCGACGCCTACGTCCGGGCCGGGGTCCGTTTCCGCGCGGGGTGGGTCCTCCCGAGGACGCCCGCGGAGCGGTCCCGGCTCCTGGCCGCCGACGGCGCCCCGACGGGGGTGGCGGGCGAGGTCCTCCGGCTGCGGGCCTGCGGCGACGCCCTCGCCGTCTACGCGGGCCCGCCGGCGCCCGCCGCCGAGCGCGAGATCCTCGCCGAGCAGGAGCGGCGCTTCGCCTGGGACCTCAAGGGCGAGGACCCCGACCTGGCCGGGAGCTTCCGGCAACGGGACCTGACCGCCATCGACCTCTTCCTGACCGGCATCCGCCTCATCGGGCTCATCGTCCTGATCTGCGCCGGGGGCGCCGCCCTCGTCAGCCTCGTCCGCTTCGCCCTGCGTCGCCGCGCCCGGAAACGGCGCGCCGAAGCGGACCTCAAGTCGCCGCTGGGGCTCTCCTGAAGGCTGTTAGGCTGAAGGCTGTTAGGCTGAAGGCTGATTAGACTGAAAGTTGCCGGATGCTTTGACGGCTGCGTTCTGATCCGCATGGGGTCGATTCCGCTTGCCTGCCGGGGCCGCGGTTGCCGGGGGTAAATCGTGCCCCGGGGCGAAATCCCGGCCGGCGGCGCGCGGGGCGGGCGGAAATGAAAACAACGCCGTTTCTACACAGATTCATCCCCTGACGGGGATGAAGAAAGCCGTGGGGGGGAGGGAAACCCGTTCGTACGCGCCGTCCCGGGGCGAATTTCAGGTTCACCCGTTCGTACGCGCTGTCCCAACGGGGTGGACCGCCTTTCGCGGGAGGGATTCAAGGGTCTCTTGAAACAACGCCCACGAATCTCCTATCCCGAAGGGATAGAAGAGATTAGCCGGTGGGAGTTCCCCCGGAGGGGCGAACTCCCACCGGTCGTAACCCCTTCAACCCGCCGCACCCCGGAGGGGTGCCGGAAATCCACGAACGATCCAGGCGCCGCCTCCGGGGCGCGGCCCGTCAACCGGACCGGTTTTCCGGTGGGAGCACCGCCTCCGGCGGAGCACCCACCGGCTAATCTCTTTAATCCCTTCGGGATAATGTGTTCCCATCGGCTTTTCCCCGATTCCCGGGGCAATTCCTGAATTCCGTGGGGATTCCAGGTTTGTCGCGAGGGCGGCGGGGGCGCCGTCCAACCGGCCGGAAACAGCATTTCACAACCTATGATTTCTAGGTGTTTTGCGAATATGCTTCTGGAGAGCCCAAGGGCGCACGAAGCTTTGTGCCAAAAACCGGCGAGAATCGAACACATCGCTTCCTCCCGCCGCCTTCGGGGCGGGTTTGCCCCCGCGATGCATCGTCTTGTACCCGGGGCGGCGAGGGATGGAAACGCACCCTGAAAGGGTGCGGGGAAGACGGGTCCGTCCCGGGCCGAATTCCCCGGACCGAAAACGGCATCCGGAGATGCTGTCACTTTTCATCCCGGCCGGGATTTCCCTCCCAAGACCGGTCCTTGTTCGTGTGGTTCGTGGTTATAATCTGTCTTATCTGGGTCTTACTGTTCGTGGGGTTCGTGGTTTACTCTTCGTGCGTGCCGTGGTCACCGGCCGGGGCGCTCATCTCCATCCCCCGCCGGGCCGCCACCTCCCGCAGGGCCCCCTCGGCGAAATCCCCCAGCCGGCAGTGGCCGTCCAGGAGGGCCCCCTCCCGGATGCAGAGCGCCCGGGCCACGATGTTCCCGCTCATCTCCGACCCCCGCTCGAACTCGGCCATCTCCAGCACGAAGAGGTCGCCCTCGAGTTTCCCGGAGGCGTTCATCCGCCGCACGACGATCTCCCCCCGGATCCGGCCCGTCTCCCCCAGGACGAGTTCGTCCCGGGCCACCACGAGCCCTTCCACGCTGCAGTCCAGGCGGAGCGTGCAGCCGGTGGCCAGCGTCCCGCGGATGGCCACGGGCGTCCCGATGAACCCGGCGACGTCGGACGGATCTCTCATGCTCCCTCGGTTTGGCGCTTCGCCCCCCCCGGCCGGGGCCTTCGGTTTTCCGGGCCCGCGGCGGGGAGCCTCAGGCCTCGACCCGGCAGATCTCCTCGAAGAGGCGCTCCAACTCGTCGTCGGAGGTGAAGTGGATCACGATCTTCCCGCCCCGGTTCCCCGTCTCGATCCGCACCCGGGCCCGCAGGTGGCGGGCCAGGCGTTCCTCGGCGGCCAAGAGGTTCGGGTCCCCGGCCTTGCCCGCGGCTTTTGCGGCGTTTGCCGCCTTCTTGATCCGGTCCACGAGCTTCTCCACCTCCCGGGCCGACAGGCCCCGGCGGACCACGGCGTCGGCCAGCCGCGCCTGGAGGGCCGCGTCGTCCACGGCGAGGAGCGGGCGGGCCTGCCCGGCGGTCAGGGTGCGGGTCTCCAGGAGGTCCTGGACGTGGCGGTTGAGCTGCAGGAGCCGGACCGCGTTGGCCACCGCCGCCCGGGACTTGCCCAGCCGCGCGGCGAGGTCCTCCTGCCGGTAGCCGCGGTCCTTCAGCAGCATCTCGTAAGCCCGCGCCTCCTCCACGGGGCTGAGGTCCTCCCGCTGGATGTTCTCCAGGAGGGCCAGCTCCAGCAGCTTCTCGTCGGGGACGTCCAGGACCACCACGGGGACCTTCGGCAGCGCGGCGAGCTGGGCGGCCCGCCAGCGGCGCTCGCCGGCGATGATCTCGTAGCGGTCGTCGCCCGACCGCCGGACGACGATGGGCTGGAGGATGCCGTTCTCCCGGATGGACGCCGCCAGTTCGTCGAGGGCCTCGGGTTGGAAGCGCATCCGCGGCTGGCGGGAGTTGGGCGCCAGGAGGTCGAGGTCCACCGCGAGGGGCTGGCCCTCCTCGACCCCGAAAGAGGGGAGAATGGCGTTGAGGCCTTTACCGAGCGCTTGCCTTTTCATGGTCGATGATTTCCTTTGCCACGGAGATGTAGGCGTTCGCGCCCCGCGAACGGGCGTCGTGGAGGATGATGGGCTTGCCGAAGCTGGGGGCCTCCGCCAGCCGGATGTTGCGGGGGATGATGGACTGCAGCACCTGGTCGCGGAAGAAGTTCCGGAGGTCGTCCTTCACCTGCTGGGAGAGGTTGAGGCGCTCGTCGTACATGGTCAGCAGCAGCCCCTCCACGGCCAGCCGCGGGTTGAAGCCGCGCCGGATGCGGATCAGGGTGTCCCACAGCTCCGAGACGCCCTCCAGGGCGAAGTACTCGCACTGGATCGGGACCAGGACCGAGTCCGCCGCCACCAGGCTGTTTATGGTGAGGAAGTCGATGGCCGGCGGCGAGTCGATGACGATGTAGTCGAAGACCTCCCGCAGGGGGGCGATGGCCTCCTTGAGCACGAACTCCCGGTTCTCGCGTTCCGCCAGCTCGATGTTGGCCCCGGCCAGGTTCTTGTCGGACGGGGCGAGGAAGAGCCCCTCCATCTCCGTGGGGCGGATGATCTTCTCCATGGGTTCGCCCATGACCAGCACGTGGTACATGGTCCGGGGCAAACCCTGCCGGCGGCACCCGAGGCCGCTGGTACAGTTGGCCTGGGAGTCGCAGTCCACCACCAGGACCTTCTTCTCCGCCAGGGAGAGCGAGGCAGAGAGGTTGATGGCCGTGGTGGTCTTGCCCACGCCCCCTTTCTGGTTGGCGATCGTGATGACTTTGCCCATGCGCCGCAGCCGGTCCTTGTTCGGGTTTCGGAAAACGCGAAGGGTCGCCGAATTGCGTAAATTATCACAAAAGGGGGGAAGGCAGAAGGGGAAATGTGGGAGGGGGGAGGAAACAGGCTGCAGGTGGTAATAGTTACAATTTCGACATATTTGACGCGGTCGCAAAAAGTTCTGATTGAGATCTCACAGAGGCACGGAGAAGAATCATAAAGAGTGTTGATTCTATTGAATACGATTTGCATTTCTCCGTGCCTCCGTGCCTCTGTGAGAGAAAGGACTTTTTGCGAACGCATCAATATCGAACCGCTGACGGGGTTCAGGCCAGTTGCCCTCGCCGGTCGACGGCCCCCAGCCCGCCGTCCTGCGGAGTGCGGCGCGAAGGCTGCCGGAGCGCCGCTTTGACCGCGCCGCGCAGGCCGCCGGAGCGGCGCGACCCCGGCGATGAACACGGATGGACACGGATCATCCGGACGCTCCAGAAAAAACAGGCGGTCTTTACCTCTCGCAAAGGCGCAAAGACGCCAAGCCTCACAAAGCCGGAAGCGGAAAAAGGGGATTCCGTTGCGAGGCTTTGCGTCCGGACGTCTTTGCGACAGACCGGATCCGTCGATTCCGGACCCGGATCGGCACACGCGGGGCCTTTTAGCCCCGGGGCATCGCCCGGAAAAGTGGCCTCGGAAGGCAACCGGGCTCGACAACATGGTGGTAAGGACGCAGCCGCTAAAGCGCCTAAAGGAGCTGACGGGGCCGACGGGGAAGATGGGTTGTCGGCGGTCATCGCGCGCCTCGGCTCGACACGCGTACCCCCATCGCGCGCCTCGGCTCGGCGCGCGTACCCCCATCGCGCGCCTCGGCTCGACACGCGTACCCCGATCGCGCGCCTCGGCTCGGCGCGCGTACCCCGATCGCGCGCCTCGGCTCGGCGCGCGTACCCCGATCGCGCGCCTCGGCTCGGCGCGCGTACTCCGCCGCCTTCGGGGAACGTTGCGAATTTCGTGCGTGCGGCGGGTGCGCTTGCCGGTTATAATGCCCCTGCCCCGCGAGTTCCCCCGCACCCGGAGGCCGGCCCGTGAAAAACGCCCTCGTCGCCCTGCTCGTGCTGCTCGCCGCCGGGTGTTTCCGGGGGCCCCGCATCGACACCTCCCGCCACGCCCGGAGCCAGGACAGCCGGGTGCGCTTCCTCGTGCTCCACTTCACCCAGGAGTCGTGGTCGAACTCCCTGCGGATCCTCACCGAGGGCGACGTGAGCAGCCACTACCTCGTACGGGACAACCCCGTCCGGATCTACCGGCTCGTGGACGAGAACCGGCGGGCCTACCACGCCGGGCTCAGTTCCTGGAAGGGCCAGACCCAGCTCAACAGCGCCTCCATCGGCATCGAGATCGTCAACGGGGGGGCGCGGGAGGGCCCCGAAGGCCTGTCCTTCGCCGACTACCCCCCCGCCCAGGTCGACGCCGTGATCGACCTGGTCCGGGACATCGCCGCCCGTCACGGGATCCCGGGAGAGAACATCCTCGGCCACGCCGAGATCGCGCCCCAGCGCAAGCTCGACCCCGGCCCGAAGTTCCCCTGGCAGCGCCTGGCCGACGCGGGGCTGATCCCCTGGCCCGACCCGGCAGCCGTGGCCGGGAAACTCGCGGCCTACAGAAGCCGTCTCCCCGCCGTCGCCTGGTTCCAGGCCCGGCTGGCCCAACACGGTTACGAGACACCGCGGACGGGCGAACTCGATCCCCCCACCCGCCGGGTCTTGGGCATCTTCCAGATGAAGTACCGTCCCCGGTGCTGCGACGGGACCCCCGACGCCGAAACCGCCGCCCTCCTGGACGTCCTGACGACGCCCCCGCCCGAGGGGTGACCCGTCGCTTTCCGGCCGGGAGAGCGGCCGTCAAAACAGAAAAGCAGGTCGAATTTCAGCATGCCCCCTCGTTTTTCGATCAACGGCCGAAACCCGAGCCATGGAAGCGCTTTCGTCAATCCACCCAGATTTCCAGGTGGTTATCCGGGGGGTCGTTTTGATAGTCTACCGTCACATTCAGCGCGTGTCTGCGCCCTCACCCCGTCAGGGGTGTAATATTTGTAGTATAAGAGGTTGTATTAAATCCCCCCGCGCGCCGCCGGGGGTGAAGCGTGCTCCGGAGCACCCTCCCGGCCGGCGGCGCGCGGGGGAGGAGAATTTTTATAACTGCCCTTTCTACAAACATTTCACCCCTGACGGGGTGAAGACACAGCGGGCACGATTCAGGTTCAGGACACCCACCCGTGATTCAGACCCAGGACACCCACCCGTTGCTGAGGTGGACGTTCCGTGCTCATGAAACTCTCGCAGAGGCGCTGGGGCGCGGAGAAGTCCCGGGGAAATGCGTAGTACCTTCAGGGCAAAGTCGTTGTCAAATTGAGCGACACCAGGGAAGTTCGCTTTGCTCCCGCCGCCTTCGGGGCGGGTTTGCCCCTGCGATGCGATGTCTTGTCCCCGAGGCGGCGGGGGAAGCGGGGAAGGCGGGTTCTCCCCGGCCGCTACCCCTCGGACCGGAATTGCGTTCCCGGAGGCACGGCGATACGGCGCAGGCGAGCTTTCACGGCCCTTGGCCGTATCCGGGGGCTCTCCGTTCTTCTTTGCGTTCTTTGCGCCTTTGCGAGGTCAAAATCCGGATCAGCTCTCGCCAAGGCGCAAAGGGGATGCGGTCGCAAAAAGGCCTGTTTCCTCACAGGGGCACGAGGAGATGCAAATCGTATTCAATACAATCAACACTCTTTATGATTCTTCCCCGTGCCTCCGTGCCTCTGTGAGATCACAATCAGGACCCTGCGAGGTCGTCAACCGTCGCCAAGACGGACCGCACCCGCCGCAAGGTCCGCTCCCGGCCGACCTTTCAAGCGATCGGCCCCACGATTGTGCGCGATTGGGCAACGAGATCACTTTGAAGGGACGACCGGGTCGAGCGCCTCCTTCAGCCGCAGCGCCGGGGGGTAGCCGGGGACCAGGGCGAGGCTGTCGGCCACGCGGCGGCGGGCCTCCCCGGCGTCGCCCCGCCGGACGGCGGCGGCGGCGAGGTCGCACAGCAGCAGGGCGCGCTCCGGGGGCGTCCGCGCCGTCTCCAGGCCGGCCCCGAACGCCGCCGCCGCCTGGTCCGGCAGGCCCGTGTCGAGGTAAAAGCCGCCCAGCAGCCGGTACGAGTCGAGGGCCCACCCCTGCCGGCAGCGCTCCGCGTCCGGGGAGGGGCTCAGGGGAAGCCGCTCCGCCAGGCGCTGCCGGTACACGGCTTCCAGGGCCTGCGCCTCGTTGAGGCCCAGGAGGCCGACGACCCTCCGCCCGCCCAGCCACAGGGGCGCGTGGGTCTCCAGGAGGGGGAAGTCGTCGGTGACGAGCGCCGCGTCGCCGGCGACCCGCCGGGCCCCGTCGGGGCCCAGCATGTACAGGTCCACGAACGCCGCGGCGCCCCTCACCCCGAAGCGGGCGAGTTCCCCCCGCAGGCCCGGGTCGGCCAGCCGGGCGCTCACGCGCCCCGGGTCGATCTCCACGGGCCCGTCCGCGCGGGCGACGATGATCCCCGTGAGGCCGTGAACCCACAGGGTCGTCTCGGGGAACACCGCCTGCACCGTCCCCAGGATCGACCAGGCCTCGGAGGCGCTCACGAGGTGGAAGGGGAGCCACTGGACCAGGAGCCCGCCGGGCTTGAGACGCCGCCGGGCGAGTTCGTAGTACTCGCGGGAATAGAGGTTCGTGACGCCCGCGAAGACGGGCGGCATGGGCTCGGAGGTGATGACGTCGTAGCGGCGGAGGGTGGTGAGCAGGTAATTCCGGCCGTCGTCCACCACGAGGCGGGCACGGGGGCTTTCCGCCACGCCGCCGTTCACCTCCCGGAAGTGACCCGCCATGGCGAGGACGTTGGCGTCGATGTCCACCACGTCCACGCGCGCCCCAGGGTAGCGCAGCCCCGCCCCCGCCGTCGTCCCGGTCCCGAAGCAGATCACCAGCACCGCGCGCGGGTCGGGGTGGAGCAGCATGGGGATGTGGGTCATCATGCCCATGTAGGCCCCCACGGCGTCGGAGGAGGCCGCCTCGAAGCCGTCGATGCGCAGGGACTTCCCCCCGCGCTCGTTCCGCACCACGCTGACCGACGCCGAGACCCCGTCACGGTGGGCCACGACGTCCCTCCCCGGCACGGGATCGAAGGGGTTGGGCCCGCGCAGCAGCACCGCCGCCCCCGCCACCCCGGCCAGCAGCCCCAGGCCGGAGAGCAGCGCGAGCCGGCGGGCCGCGGCCCGGCCTTCCGCCCAGGGGAGCAGGGCCCAGCCCATGGCCGCCTGGACGGCGGCCAGGGTAACCAGGGCGCCCTTGAGCCCCAGGAGGGGGATGAGGACGAAGCCCGTCGCCAGCGACCCGAGGACCGCCCCGACGGTGTTGACCATGTAGGCCCGGCCGATCCCCTTCCCGGCGTGGCGGAGATCGGGGGTGAGCAACCGGCTCACCATGGGGAACACGAAGCCCATCAGGGTGGCGGGCAGCAGGATCACGAGGCCCGCGGCGAGCGCCATGCCCGCCGTGACGGCCCCCGGGCCGCTCGACGCCCCGGCCGCGAACCAGCGGACGATCTCCGTGGCGCGCAGGCTGAGCGGGACCATGACCAGGGCCAGCAGCCCCCCGAAGGACAGGGCCGCCGAGAGGAGCCGAAGGCGCGGCCCCCGCCGCTCCACGAGGGCGAAGAGGCCGCTCCCCAGGGCGAGCCCCGCGAGGAAGGTGGCCAGGATCAGGGCGAAGGCCTGCAGGGTGCTGGTGAAGGCGAAGAGCAGCACCCGCGTCCACAGGACCTCGTACCCCAGCGAGGTGAAGCCGGAGACGAACGCGGTCGCCGTGAGCAGGGCGCGGAGCCGGTCCGCGGGGGGCCGCGCGACGGGGGCGCCCCCGCCCGCCGTTTCGGTGACCGCCGCGGGCCCCCGGTCGCGCGCGTTCCACGCCAGGGCCGCCAGGCCAATCCCGAGGTTGGCCAGGACCGCCGACACCGTCGCCCCCCGAAGCCCCAGGGCGGGGATCAGCAGGAAGGCGGCGGCGAGGCTTCCCAGGCACGCCCCGACGAGGTTGGCGCCGTAGAGGGTCCCGAGCTCGCGGCCGAAAGTGCGCTCGCAGCGGCCCACGAAGCGGGCGAGCACCGGCAGCGTGCCGCCCATCAGGATCGTCGGCGGGAGCACCAGCACGGCGCCGTAGGTCGCCCGCAGGACCAGCAGGAGGGCGGGGCTCTCCGGGACGGACCGGGCCAGCGCCACGTAGACGGGGCCCGCCCAGGACGCCAGGACGGGAAGCAGCAGGGCGTACAGGCCGATGGCGAGTTCCAGGAGGGCGTACAGCCGCAGGGGGGCCCGGCTCCGGTCGACGAGCCGCCCGAAGGCCGCCGCCCCCAGGGCGAGGCCGCCCATGTAGACGGCCAGGAGGGTGCTGACGGCCGCGGTGGTGGCGCCCACCGTCAGGCGGATTTCCCGCATCCAGACCACCTCGTAAACGAGGGCGCTCGCCCCGGACAGGAGGAAGCAAACGACGATGAAAACCCGTGTCGGGAGGGCCAGGGGCGCTCGTCCCGGGGCGTCCCCGCCCGCCCGGCCCCCTGAAGTGCTTTCGCTTTGTTGGGCTGACATGGGGCGAACATAGGGCGTAAGGGGCGGGAAGTCAAGCGAAATGCGCGCCCTCGCCCCGGCCCCGGAACCGGCGGCGCCCGCCCCAAGCCGGATAATCCGGAAAGAAACCACGGATAAACACGGATGGACACGGATCATCCGGACGCTCCAAAATAAACAACAGGCGGTCTCAACCGCTCGCCAAGACGCAAAGCCGCCAAGCCTCGCAAAGACGGGACCGGAAAAGGGGGATGCCTTTGCGAGGCTTTGCATCCTGGCGTCTTTGCGAGAGGCCTTTCTTCTCCGCACCGGTGAGGAAGAAGGCCAGGAGCAACGGTCAGGGATTGGACCAGCCCCATCCGCGGAGAGGCGGCAATGAACTTTTTCGTGTCTTCACCGCGCCAGGGTCGGGTACGCCGCGTCCCCACCCTGCCGGGATCGTGCCCTCTGCGCCTTCGCCCCACCGGGATCGCGCCCTATGCGTCTTCGCCCCAACGGGACCGTGCCCTCTGCGTCTTCGCCCCAACGGGATTCTACCCTCTGCGTCTTCGCCCCGTCGGGATCGTGCCCTCTGCGTCTTCACCCCGTCGGGATCGTGCCCTCTGCGTCCTCACCCCGCCGGGATCGTGCCCTCTGCGTCTTCGCCCCGTTGGGATTCTGTCCTCCGCGTCTTCGCCCCGTCGGGATCGTGCCCTATGCGTCTTGGCCCCAACGGGACCGTGCCCTCTGCGTCTTGGCCCCGTCGGGATCGTGCCCTGTTCGTCTTCACCCCGTTAGGGGTGAAACATTTGTAGAAGAAACAGTTACAAGATCCCCCCCCCGCGCGCCGCCGGCCCGGGAGGATGCTCCGGAGCACGCTTGGCCCCCGGCGGCGCGCGGGGGGAATTAAAAACAACCGCTATTCTACAAATATTACACCCCTGACGGGGTGTGGACCCGGCGGCGCGCGGGGAAAATGAATAATAACCTCTTTTGTCATTTCAAGGGTCTCTCGAAACAACGCCCATGGATCTCCTATCCCATAGAGATCGAAGAGATTAGCCGATGGGAGTTCCCCCGGAGGGGCGAACTCCCACCGGTCGGAGCCCCTTAAACCCGCCGCACCCCGGAGGGGTGCCGGAAATTCCCGAACGATCCAGGCGCCGCCTCCGGGGCGCGGCCCGTCAAACGGACCGGTTTCCCGGTGGGAGCACCGCCTCCGGCGGAGCACCCACCGGCTAATCTCTTTAATCCCTTAGGGATAATGTGTTCCCATCGACTTTTCCCCGAATCCCGGGGCGATTCCTGAAGTCCGTAGGGATTCCATGTTTGTCGCAGGGGCGGCGGGATGGCCGTCCAATCGGCCAGAAACCGCATTTCGCAACCTCTTTTTTTGCGAATTTGTTTCTGGAGAGCTTGGGGGGGCCGCGTTTCCCCCCCCCCGCGCGCCGCCGGCCCGGGAGGGCGCCCCGGAGCACGCTTGGCCCCCGGCGGCGCGCGGGGGAAATTAAAAACAACCGCTTTCACTACAAACATTACACCCCTGACGGGGTGTGGACCCGGCGGCGCGCGGGGGAAATACTCAATAACCGCTATTACTACAAATATTTCACCTGCGGGGTTCGAGGACAGGAGCCAAATTTCATCTCTACCTCCCTAAAAAACTTCGGAAAAATCCCGAGAGAAACGTTAGTAAAGGTGAAGGCACACGCTCCGGAGGAACCAACCATGCCAAACACCTTCACCCGGATTTACATCCATTTCGTCTTCGCCGTCAGCGGACGGTGCAATCTCCTCCACGGTGACCGACTGGACGACGTCTGCCGGTACGTCACCGGCATCGCGCAGAACCAGGGCCACAAACTCCTCGCCATCGGGGGCATGCCGGACCATCTCCATGTCCTCGTCGGCCTCAACCCTACCGGGGCGATCTCCGCCCTGGCCCGGGACATGAAGAGCGGATCCACCCGCTTCATCAAGGAGAAGGGTTGGTTCGGCGGATACGCCTGGCAAAGCGGGTTCGGAGCCTTCTCCTATTCCCGTTCGCAATTGGACCGGGTGGTGCGATATATCCTCAACCAGAGATCCCACCATGCCCGGGTCCCCCCCTTCCGAACGGAATATCTCACGCTCCTGGACCGTTTCGACATTTCCCATGACGAACAATACCTTTTCGAATTCTACGATTGACGGTCGAGCCGGCAAACCGTGTTTTCACAAGGAACAATCAACCGCGGCCTTTCGTGCTGCCGTCGTTCGCCCCCGCGGCCGACCGTCACCGTCCCCGCAGGAGACGAACATATGTAGCCTGGCGGGTTACCGGTTTTCCTCCCCCCGCGCGCCGCCGGCCGGGAGGGCGCCCCGGAGCACGCCTCACCCCCGGCGGCGCGCGGGGGGAAATTAAAAACAACCTGAAGCGTGTGGATCAGCCCAGGCATCCCCCGGAATGTCTCCGCGCCACAGCGCCTCTGCGAGCGCTTCAGGAGCACGGAACGCCCCCGCCGGCAACGGGTGGGTGTCCTGTCCCTGGGTCACGGGTGGGTGTCTTGGACCTGAATCGTGCCCGCCACCCCTTTGCCCCGTGCGGATCGCGGCCTTTCGTGTCTTCACCGCGCCAGGGGCGTGTACCCCGCGTCCCCACCCCGCCGAGATCGTGCCCTATGCGTCTTCGCCCCACAGGAATCATGTCCTCTGCATCCTCGCCCCATCGGTATTCTGCCCTTTGCGTCTTCACCCCACCGGGCTCATGCCCTCTGCGTCTTCTCCCCGCCGGGATCTTGCCTTCTGTGTCGCTACCCCACCGGGATCATGCCCTCTGCATCTTCGCCCCACCGGGACCCTGCCCTCTGCGTCTTCGCCCCGTCGGGATTCTGCCCTCTGCGCCTTCACCCCGTCAGGGGTGAAACATTTGTAGAAGAAACAGTTATAAGATCCCTCCCCCCGCGCGCCGCCGGCCCGGGAGGGTGCTCCGGAGCACGCCTCACCCCCGGCGGCGCGCGGGGGGAAATTAAAAACAACCGCTTTCACTACAAACATTACACCCCTAACGGGGTGTGGACCCGGCGGCGCGGGGGGGAAATACTCAATAACCGCTATTACTACAAATATTTCACCTGCGGGTCTCGAGGACAGGAGCCAAATTTCATCTCTACCTCCCTAAAAAACTTCGGAAAAATCCCGAGAGAAACGTTAGTAAAGGTGAAGGCACACGCTCCGGAGGAACCAACCATGCCAAACACCTACACCCGGATTTACATCCATTTCGTCTTCGCCGTGAGCGGACGGTGCAATCTCCTCCACGGTGACCGACTGGACGACGTCTGCCGGTACGTCACCGGCATCGTGCAGAACCAGGGCCACAAACTCCTCGCCATCGGGGGCATGCCGGACCATCTCCATGTCCTCGTCGGCCTCAACCCTACCGGGGCGATCTCCGCCCTGGCCCGGGACATGAAGAGCGGATCCACCCGCTTCATCAAGGAGAAGGGTTGGTTCGGCGGATACGCCTGGCAAAGCGGGTTCGGAGCCTTCTCCTATTCCCGTTCGCAATTGGACCGGGTGGTGCGATATATCCTCAACCAGAGATCCCACCATGCCCGGGTCCCCTTCCGAACGGAATATCTCACGCTCCTGGACCGTTTCGACATTTCCTATGACGAACAATACCTTTTCGAATTCTACGATTGACGGTCGAGCCGGCAAACCGTGTTTTCACAAGGAACAATCAACCGCGGCCTTTCGTGCTGCCGTCGTTCGCCCCCGCGGCCGACCCTCACCGTCCCCGCAGAGACGAACATATGTAGCCTGGCGGGTTACCGGTTTCCCTCCCCCCGCGCGCCGCCGGCCCGGGAGGGTGCTCCGGAGCACGCCTCACCCCCGGCGGCGCGCGGGGGAAATTAAAAACAACCGCTATTCTACAAATATTACACCCCTGACGGGGTGTGGACCCGGCGGCGCGCGGGGAAATACTCAATAACCGCTATTACTACAAATATTTCACCTGCGGGGTTCGAGGACGCCGCACCCCTGCGGAGTTCAAGGCCGCGGCACCCCGAGGGGTTCGCAGACGCAGCACCCCAGCGGGGTTCAAGCCGGCGCGACCCCAAAACGCCCAGCGGGTGTGGCCGAACCCCGCCCCCCCGGCCCGCATCGAAACGGTTGGCGGGGGAGTGAAGGCTCCCGCCCGGGGTCGGTTTCAAGATTTGTGTGATATAGGACTTGATTTGAGCGAAACGATTGACTAAAATACGGCTTCCGGTGTTTTCCAGATGCCGGAAACGTCATTTGGGTTGTGAGCGCGAAACAAGTGAACCCGGCCTTTCACCGTGTGCCCCGTGCACATCACGGCGGAGCTACGTACTGGGGAAGGCTGAAGGCTGTTAGGCTGAAGGCTGTTAGGTCGGAGCAAATCTTATCGGTATCGGTATCGGTATCGCAGTCGGAATCGCAGTCGCTATCGCCATCGCCATAGGGTTTCCCCGTCGCCATCGCCTCGCCGTCGCTCTCGAACACGAAAGCCGGCCTTCACCCAGTCACCGCACCGCCGAAAGAGACCTTCCGGACTCTCTCTCTCACGAAGGCCCGATGAGGAATCACAAGTTTTTTCTATCAAATACGATTTGCATTTCTCCGTGCCTCCGTGCCTCTGTGAGAGAAAAGGGCTTGTTGCGAACGCCTCGCTTGTAGCCCGGGTTGACAAAAACGATCCGCTGAAGGGGCGACAAACCTTTCCGATAGCGATACCGATACCGACTGCGATACCGATACCGATACCGTCTGCGATACCGATTCCGACCCCGATTCCGACCCCGAAAAGATTTTCTCCGGCCTAACAGCCTTCAGCCTAACAGCCTTCAGCCTACCCAGAGGAGCCCCCCCCATGCCCAAGCCCGTTTCCCTCGCCCCCGACGGCAGCGCTTGGCCCCTCCCGGCCGAGTCCGACTACCCCGCGGAATTCGCGCGGGTGAAGGCCTTGGCCGACGCCGCCCGGGCCGAGGGCCGCGAGATCGTGGTGGTCATGGGCGTCGGCTTTGTCGGCGCCGTCATGGCCGCCATCGTGGCCGACACCGCCTTCCCCGACGGCCGCCCCGCGAAGTTCGTCATCGGCATGCAGCGCCCCAGCGCCCGCAGCTTCTGGAAAATCCCCTTCCTCAACCGCGGCGAGAGCCCGGTGCGCGCCGAGGACCCCGAGGTGGCGCCCCTGATCGCCCGCTGCGTCCTGGAGAAGAAGAGCCTGACGGCCACCTACACCTACGAGGTCCTCACCCTGGCGGACGTGGTGATCGTGGACGTCCAGCTCGACTACGCCAAGAAGGACCTGGGCAACGTCCGCTCCGGGCACGTGGAGATGGGGGCCCTCGAGGAGTCCCTGGAGATCATCGCCCGGAACATCCCCCCCCACGCCCTGGTGCTCATCGAGACCACCGTGGCGCCCGGGACCACCGAGCAGGTGGCCCTCCCCACCATGCGCAAGATCTTCCGCCAGCGCGGCATCCCCACCGACCCCCTCCTGGCCCACTCCTACGAGCGCGTGATGCCGGGGCGCCAGTACGTGGCCTCCATCCGCGACTTCTGGCGGGTGTGCTCAGGCGTCAACGAAGCCGCCCGGGAGAAGGTGGTGAAGTTTCTCAACGAAGTCCTCCACACCGAACAGTACCCGCTCACCGTCCTGGACCGCCCCATCGAGTCCGAGACCGCCAAGATCGTGGAGAACAGCTACCGGGCCACCATATTGGCCTTCCTGGACGAGTGGAGCCTCTTCGCCGAGCGCAACGGCATCGACCTCGTCAAGGTCATCGAGGCGGTCCGGCGCCGGCCCACCCACTCCAACCTGATCTTCCCCGGCCCCGGCATCGGCGGCTACTGCCTCCCCAAGGACGGCGGCCTGGGGGTGTGGGCCCACCGGCACATCCTGGGCTTCGACGACGACATCTTCCGCTTCACCCCGCTGGCCATCGACGTCAACGACACCCGCGCCCTCCACGCCGCCCAGCTGGTGCGCGACGCCCTCAAGGAACTGGGCGTCCCCGTCGCCGGCGCCGAGGTGCTGGTGCTGGGCGCCTCCTACCGCGAGGACGTGGGCGACACCCGCTACAGCGGCTCGGAGGTCCTGATCCGCAAGCTGGCGGAGATGGGGGCGGAGATCCGGGTCCACGACCCCTACGTGGACATCTGGTGGGAGTTAGCCAACCAGGAGGACTACCCGGGTCACTCCAAGGCGGTCTTCTTCCGCAACCAGAAGAAACTCAAGGACCTGAAGGTGGAAAAAGACCTCGACGCGGCCCTGGCCGGCGCCGACGCGGTGGTCCTGGCGGTGCGCCACGCCCCCTACCTCGACCTCGACCCCGACGCCGTCGTCGCCGCCGCGCGGAAAAGCCCGTCCCCCGCCCCGACCCCGGGCGGGACCGGGATCCCCACGGGGCCGGAGGCCCGGCGCGACACCCCCGCCACCCTTCCCGAGAAGCCCCTGGCCGTCGTCGACTGCTTCGGTATCCTCGACGACGCCCGGATCCGTCGCTACCTCGAGCTGGGCTGCGAGGTGAAGGGCCTGGGAAGAGGCCACATCCACCGCCTCCGTCCCGCACAGTCAAGGCTGTAGGGGTTTAGGCTGTAGGCTGTAGGTTCGGAGGGATTCCCATCGGGGTCGGTATTGGTATCGCAGTCGCCATCGCCATCGAAAGGTGGATAGACTGAAGGCGGTTAGGCTGAAGGTCGGAGTAGAATCCCTCGGTATCGGTATCGGAATCGGGGTCGGTATCGGGGTCGCCGTCGCAATCGCCGTCGCCATAGAAAGGTCGCCAGGCTGAAGGCTGTTAGGCTGAAGGTCGGACCAGAGCCTCTTCTCATGAGTGCCCATTAGTGCAATTAGTGGTTAACGATCCCATCTCCTGTCTCCTTTGTTCGTGTGGTTCGTGTGGTTCGTGGTTCAAATCCCCCGTCCCCTTTTCGTCTGATTCGTGGTTGTAAATCCATCCGTCCGAATCGGTTTGTGACCGGCCCTGAAGCAACCGGAGTCCCCCGTGATGCCGATCCTTCCTTTGTTCCCCGCCCCCGAAACCGTCGAGGACGAGTGGCTGGACTGGTACCGTCTCACCCCCGCCCGACGTTTCACGGAGTCGGAAAAACTCTGGGCGGCCTACCTGTCCCTCGGAGGAAGCCTTGATCCTGAACCCGATTCGCAGAGTCCTTTCGACCTTCTCCGCGAGGAAGGTGAAGGCCCTGCTGATGGGCGGACAGGCCTGCATCTTGTACGGCGCGTCTGAGTTCAGCCGGGACAGCGACTTCGTCGTCCTGCCCGACCCCGGCAACCTGGAGCGCTTGAGGGAGGCCCTTTCCGACCTGGCGGCCCAACCCGTGGCCGTCCCGCCCCTGGGGCCCGAGGTGCTCCGGCGCGGGCACGCCGTTCACTTTCGCTGCACCCACCCCGACGTGGCGGGCCTGCGTATCGACCTCATGTCGAACCTGCGGGGGGTGGATCCCTTTGCGTCCCTCTGGGAGCGCCGCACCACCGTGACGCTGGAGGACGGCCTGCCGGTGGACCTTCTCAGCCTTCCCGACCTGGTTGCCGCCAAGAAAACCCAGCGGGACAAGGACTGGCCCATGATCCGACGCCTGGTGGAGGCCGACGCCCTCTCCGCAGTGGACGCTACCCCGGAAAGGGTCCGTTTCTGGCTGCGGGAGGCGCGGACCCCCGGTCTGCTCGCCCGACTGTGCGACCGATACCCAACCGAGGCGTCGGACGTCGCCAAGTCCCGGCCGGCCGTCAAGCGGGCCCTGGACCACGACCTCTCCGGGATGTCGGGCGCCCTCGACCACGAGGAGCGTGAGGAACGCCGCCGCGACGCGGAATACTGGGCCCCCCTCCGCCAGGAACTCGAAACCCTGCGCCATAATCGTCCCCGCCCGGAAGAAGGCTGATAGGCTGAAGGCGGTCAGACTGAAGGTCGGAACGGATTTAATCGGGGTCGGAATCGGTATCGCCGTCGCAGTCGAAAGGTCGATAGGCTGAAGGCGGTCAGGCTGAAGGTCGGACCGGAGCCTCTTCTCATAAGTGAGCATGAGTGAAATCAGGGGTTCGTTCCCCTTCCCCGTCGCCGCGCGGTTCGCTCCGTGGAGTGCGGCGCGCAGGCGGCCGGAGCGCCGCTTTGACCGCGCCGCGCAGTCTTCGGAGCGGCGCGGCTTGCACTCAACAAGCGTGCCACCGGGCTCGGACGAGAAAAGAAAGCGGGACCAGGCCAAACGCGGTCTCCGGCCTCCTGGCCCCTTCTCTTCCGCCTCCGGTCTCCGGATTGCCGACTCTCCGCTCCTGACTTCCGCCTCCTGGATTCTGGATTCCGCCTGTCTCGTCCGTTTATTTCGTGTATTCCGTGGTTCATTCTCCGATCAATCCGCGTTCATCCGTGGTTAGAATTTCCGGTTTGCGGTTTACGCGACGGCGCCCCCCCCGAAACCGGGTCCAATTCCATGTCCTTCCCTCACGACATTCTTGAATCCTGCATCCGCCTCTGCCAGGAGGATCCCCGCCTGCAGCTGGCCTTTCTCTTCGGATCCGTCGCCCGGGGCGAAGCCGGGCGGGAGAGCGACCTGGACCTCGCCGTGGCCGACGCGGACCGGATCGGGTGGGAGCGCAAGATGGAGCTGATGGAGCGATTCTCCTTGGCTTCGGGCCGCCCCGTGGACCTCGTGGACCTCCGGACCGCGACGGGGCCGCTGCTGAGGGCCGTCTTGTGCCGGGGGACCCGGCTTCTTTGCCGGGACCCGCTGCTGCTCGCCGAGCTCCTTCGCCGCCTGTGGTACGATGCGGCGGATTTCCAGCCGCTCGTCCGACACATCCGGGAAAGCAGGGTGTTGCGATGGACCACGATGTGACCCTCGCCAAGCTCGAGTCCCTGGAACGCTGCCTCCGGCGGTTGGAGGTAAAGCGCCCCGAGCACGTCGAGGAACTGACGGACGACCTCGACCGGCAGGACATCCTGGCCGTGAACCTGGAGCGCGCCGTCCAGCTGTGCGTGGACCTCGCGGCCATGCGAATCGCCGATGGAGGGGTCCCCGCGCCCGAGACCATGGGGGAAGCCTTCGCGGTTCTCCGCGACACCGGCGTTCTGAGCGCGGTTGTGGCGGATCGGATGATGAAGGCGGTCGCCTTCCGCAACATCGCCGTCCATGCTTATCGCCGCATCGACTGGGAGATTGTCTTCGCCATCGTCCACCACCACCTCGAAGACTTCCGCGCCTTCTCCCGGGAGATCCTCGAGTCGCCGGGGGCGAGTCCTCGAACTCCCGGGACCGGGCCCGTGCCCCCCCCGGAGGCCTGAAGGGCCGGCCAGGGAATCCGGGGCGAAGCGGACAACTCGACCGCCGGAAAACGACAGGGACCAAAAGGACGTAAAGGACCAAAAGGACAGCGGGGGTGGGGTCCTGTATCCGTGTACATCCGGGGTTCAGATTGGGTTGCGGCCAATGGCTGCCCTGTGCTCCCTGCGGCCATCCCCCGTTCGTGTCTTTCGTGTGGTTCGTGGTTAAAAAAGGCTGTAGCTGTTTAGGCTGTGGGCTGTAGGTCCGGAAGGATTCCCCTCGGGATCGGGATCGGTATCGCCGTCGCCATCGAAAGGCCGATAGACTGAAGGCGGACAGCGAGGCGGCGGGATCGCCGTCCATTCGACAGAAACGAATCGGAGCCGCGCGCGTAAGCAAGCGGTAAGTTTTTCTAATATTTCCCGCTCCCTGGCAGTCGTGGCTCTGGAAATGGCTGCTGGAGAGGTCCTGACGCCGTCTGACTTCTGACCCATGACGACTACTGACACAAATCCCGAACCGGACCTCTCCCGCCCCCTCCCCTTCGTCTGGGACTACCGGGTTTCCGAAGGGGAGTTCCGGGAGATCCTGGCCGGCCGTCTCCGACGGGGTCGGTTCGGCCGGGACTGGGCCTCCCTCAGGCTCCTGGAGTACGGGTCCTGGGCCGACATCGTCGGTTTTCTCGGTTATGCCGGGCTGGTCTCTGGGTGGCCCTCCTGGCGTGACCGGGTTCGCTCCGAATCCCGAAGGCGTGGCCTGGACTTCATCTGCCGATGGGTCCCCCGCCGCCACCCGGAGTGGATGACTTCCCCGTCTCGGGACTGACCCATGGACAGCCACCTCTACCTTGAACGGCTCTACCCTTTTCAGGACAAGGTCCTCGGTGTACTTGCCCCTTTGGGGACCGGTTTCTACCTGACCGGCGGGACCTGCCTCTCCCGTGCGTACCTCGGTCACCGCTTCTCCGACGACCTGGACTTCTTCGTCAACCACCGTCCGGAATTCGGACTGTGGCGCGATCAGGCCATCCACGCCCTCGCCGCGGACGCCCGGTGGTCCTGCGAGGTCCTTTCCCGCGAGGAACGCTTTGCCCGCCTGATCCTCAGGGACGGGGAGACCGCCCTCCGGATCGAGTGGGTGAACGACGTCCCCTGCCGGATCGGAACACCCCGGGAGCACCCCGCCCTGGGGCGGATCGACTCCCCCGAGAACATCCTGTCGAACAAAGTCACCGCGCTGGTGGACCGGGAGGAACCCAAGGACCTGGTCGACATCTGGGGTCTGTGCACGACCCTCGGCCTGTCCCTCTCCCGGGCGGTGAGCGACGCCGCGGGAAAAGCGGCCGGCGTTTTCCCTCCGGACGTGGCCCGGCGCCTGGCCTCGGCCACCGAGGAGGACTGGAAACTCGTCAAGTGGATCGCCCCCCCCGACCCCGCCCGTTTCCTCTCCGACCTCCAAAGCCTGGCCGAACAACTCCTCTCGGAAACCGCCTCGAGAGAAGGTGGATAGGCTGAAGCTATTTAGGCTGTAGGTCCGGAGAATTTCCCCTCGGGGTCGGTATCGGAATCCCAAGCCGGCGAAGCCGGAACCTAACCCGGGATCTTTCTGGTTGGCTGATGGCCGTATCTCCGAAATACATGCATGAGGCTCGGAGCATCGGGTCGGAACGACCTTGGGCTTTTTCGCCCGTCTGATCGCTCTCATCCTGTCCATCCTGACCATCCATGTTCGATCATTGCTGGTGGATCCGGAATTTCTCTCTCACAAAGGCGCCAAGGCACGGAGAAAACCGGAAGGCCCTCAGAATCGGTTTTTCGACACTCGGTCCTCTCTGTGCCGTGCCTCCGTGCCTGGTGCCTCCATGCCTCCGTGCCTCCGTGAGAACTCCTTCCGGGCTTATTTTCACCACGGCAGCACACGGAACCAACGGAGAATCGGAAGCCGGAAGGAGTGATCCGCGGGCGCTGCGGGATTTGCGACCCATGCCGTCTTCCTTTGCGAGCTTGGCGCCTTGGCGAGAGCCGCCCCGGATCCTGATCTCGCAAAGGCGCCAAGATCGCAAAGAAAACCGGGGCGCCAGGGATGCGGCCAAGAACCACGAAAGCCCGCCTTCACCGGGTCGCCCCGCCTCCGGGAGGATGCTTCCGGAATGTCTCTCACGAAGGCACGGAGAAGAGGGGTTTCCGTTCACCGTGAACCGACCAGGCACCGTCTCCGGTTTACGGTCTCCCGACCAAGGCCTCCAGAGGGCTGTCTCTTCCTCCTGCCTCCTGAATTCTGAATTCTTCGTCCGTGTGGTTCGTGTGGTTCGTGGTTCTTATTCCGTGTATTCCGTGTATTTCGTGGTTGATATTCAGTTTCTTCCGCGTATACAAAACCGCGACTGTGCTCTTCCGGCAATCCTGCTTCAGGAGGGAAACAACGATGAACTGGCGCGACCGTATCAAGGCCGATCCGGCCATCCTGGTCGGGAAACCGGTAATCAAGGGGACCCGGCTGGCCGTCGATTTCATCCTCTCCCTGATGGCCCAGGGGTGGACAGAGGCCGACCTGGTCTCAAATTACCCCGGGCTTGCCCACGAGGACATCCAGGCCTGCCTCCAATATGCCAGTGAGGTGATCGGCGGGGAGAAAACGTTCCCCCGGGCGGTATAAAGGATGCGTCTCCTGGCTGACGAGAACATTCCCGGGATGCTCATCCGAGCATTGAGGGACAACGGGGTTGATGTTCTTTGGATTTTGGAATCGCACCGGGGGGATTCGGACCGTGCGATCCTCGACCTGGCCCGCGGGGAGAATCGCATTCTCCTGACCTGCGACAAGGACTTCGGCGAACTGGCCTTTCACCAGCACCTGCCGGCCGGGTGCGGAGTGATCTTGCTTCGGGTGGCCATGATTCCGTCGGTCGACTGCATGGCGACTCTTGCGGCTATCCTTGCTTCCCGCACGGATTGGGGAGAGCATTTCTCAGTGGTCGAAACGGACCGGATTCGCATGCGCTCTCTACCTTCAGCACCATGAGTTTTTCCCCACTTCGCCCGTCGTTCGTGTGGTTCGTGGGATTCGTGGTTCTTTTTCCGTGTCTTCCGTGTATTTCGTGGTCCTAAAATGCTGTTAGCGATTCAGGTTCCAACCGGAAGGATCATGACCCTTTTGAATACCTATTCCCCGCTTCGGCCTCCCGTTCGTGTGGTTCGTGTGGTTCGTGGTTAAAATCCCCTCCGTCCCCTTTCGTGTATTTCGTGTATTTCGTGGTTAAACCCGCATGAGTGCCCCCCCCCTCAACTTCGCCCTGGTCGGCGCCGCCGGCTACATCGCCCCGCGCCACCTCCAGGCCGTCCGCGACACCGGGAACCACCTGGTGGCCGCCGCCGACCCCCACGACGCCGTGGGGATTCTGGACAGCTACTTCCCCGAGGCCCGGTACTTCCGCGAGATCGAGCGCTTCGACCGCCACCTGGACAAGCTGCACCGCGCAAAGGCCGAGGAGCGCATCCACTGGGTCAGCATCTGCTCCCCCAACTTCCTCCACGACGCCCACGTCCGCCTCGCCCTGCGCAGCGGCGCCGACGCCCTCTGCGAGAAACCCCTGGTCATCAACCCCTGGAACCTGGACGCCCTGGAGACGCTCGAGCGGGAGACGGGCCGGCGGGTCCGCACCGTGCTGCAGCTCCGCGTCCACCCTTCGCTGGCGGCCCTGCACCGTTCGATGAGCGCGGCGCCGCCCGCCGCCCCGCGCGACGTGGTCCTCACCTACGTCACCGCCCGCGGCCCCTGGTACCGCTACTCCTGGAAAGGGGACCCGGGCAAGTCCGGCGGGGTGGCCGTCAACATCGGCATCCACTTCTTCGACCTGCTCACCTGGCTCTTCGGCCCCCCCGAGCGCGTCGAACTCCACCGCCACGAGCCCGGCCGGATGGCGGGCTTCATCGAACTGAAACATGCCCGGGTGCGCTGGTTCCTCTCCATCGACGCCGCGGACCTCCCCTTCCCCCTCGAGCCGGGCAAGAAGTCCACCTACCGCAGCATCACCATCGACGGCGAGGAGATCGAATTCACTGAAGGTTTCAAGGACCTCCACACCCGGGTCTACGAGGAGACCCTCGCGGGCCGCGGCTTCGGCATAAACGACGCCCGCCCCTCCATCGAGCTGGTCCACCGCCTGGTAACGTCTCCCCTTGTGACCCCGACCCCCGACACGGCGCATCCCTTTTTAGGCTGTAGGCTGTAGGGGTTTAGGCTGTAGGTCCGGAGGGATTCCCCTCGGGGTCGTTATCGGAATCGGTATCGGTATCGCAGTTGCCATCGCAAGGTCGATAGGCTGATGACTTCCAGCCTGAAGGGGTTTAGGAAAAATCGCCCCGGGGTCTTCTCCTCCGGACCTTCAGCCTGTCTTCCTGTCCCCTGACCTGTCTTTGTCATGAAATCGATCCAGAGCATACGCCAGGATTTCATCTCCGGTGATGTTGAGTTCACCCGCCACGCTCTTCGAAGAGTGGTGGAGCGAAATATTTCGCTTGACCAGATTCTTCAGGCATCATCCAACGCCGAGATCATCGAGGACTATCCGGACGACAAGTACGCCCCCAGTTGCCTGCTGCTTGGGTTCACGGCCGATGGACGCCCTTTGCATTTGCAAATCACGCGCGATGAAGAAACCGTTACCCGCATCATTACGATCTATGAACCCGACCCGGCCCAGTGGTTCTCTTACCGGGTGAGGAGGTGACCATGTTCAAGTGTTCCGCCTGTGGTTTCACGGAGTCCGTGGATCATCCCGTTCAGGAGGTGTTTTTTATCGATGGACGCCACGTCCTCGTCGAGGAGATCCCCGCCCGGGTCTGCACGCGATGCGGGGAACCATCGTTCTCACCGGAAACGGTGGAGAAGATCCGCCGGATGATCCACGAGCACATCCCCCCTCTCCGGACGATTCCCCTTGACGTTTTCCGCTGCGCCTGACTGATAGGGAAGAATGCTCGTTCTTTGTCACACCGATCGGGAGGAATCCGCCGTTGGGGCGACCGTCCGCATCATCTCCTGCCGCAAGGCGACAAAATCGGTATCGCAGTCGCAGTCGAAAGGTCGATAGGCTGAAGGCTGATAGGCTGAAGGCCGGAACAGAAATCCTCGGGTTCGGTATCGCAGTCGCAGTCGAAAGGTCGATAGGCTGAAGGCTGATAGGCTGAAGGCCGGAACAGAAATCCTCGGGTTCGGTATCGCAGTCGCCGTCGCCTCAGGGCTCGACATCGAAACCGCCCCCCGAATTATTAATTATTAGTGCTCATTAGTGCAATGAGTGGTTAACGATTCCGTCTCCTTCGTTCGTGTAGCTCGTGTAGTTTGTGTGGTTCGTGGTTAGAATAGGCTGTAGGCTTTAGGTCCGAAAGCATCGGAATCGGAATCGGGATCGGAAACGGTATCGCAATCGCCGTCGCAATCGAAAGGTCGATAGCTGAAGGCTATTAGACTGAAGGGGATTAGGGTAAATCTCCCCGCAATATCCCCCTCCGGACCTACAGCCTACAGCCTAAACCCCTACAGCCTTCCCTGGAGCCCCCCATGCCCGACTACTTCAAGCACGCCTCCGCCTTCGTCGACGAGCCCTGCGCCATCGGCGAGGGCACGAAGATCTGGCACTTCTGCCACGTCCTGAAGAACGCCCGCCTCGGCCGCAACTGCATCCTGGGCCAGAACGTCCACATCGCAGGCGACGTGGTGATCGGCGACAACGTCAAGATCCAGAACAACGTCTCCGTCTACACCGGCACGGTGATCGAGGACGACGTCTTCCTGGGCCCCTCCTGCGTCCTGACCAACGTCACCAACCCCCGCTCCCAGGTGAACCGCCACAGCCTCTACGAGCGCACCCTCCTGCGTCGCGGCTGCACCATCGGCGCCAACGCCACGGTGGTCTGCGGCATCACCGTGGGCCGCTACGCCTTCGTGGCCGCCGGTGCCGTGGTGGCGAAGGACGTCCCCGACTACGCCCTGATGGTGGGCGTCCCCGGCCGCCGCAAGGGCTGGATGAGCCGCCACGGCCACCCCCTGACGAATCCGGACGCCGACGGCGTCTACCGCTGCCCCGAAAGCGGCTTCCGCTACAAAGAAGTAGAGCCCAACATCCTCCGCTGCCTGGATCTCGATGAAGACTCCCCCCTCCCTCCGGCCCTAGCCGTCGGCCACAAGCCCTACGACGACTTCAAGAAGTAGGGGTTTAGGCTGAAGGCTGTCAGACTGAAGGTCCGGAGCCCAAATCCTCGGGGTCGGAATCGGTATCGCAGACGCAATCGAAAGGTCGATCGACTGAAGGCTTTTAGACTGAAGGGGTTTAGCAAAATCACTCCGTGCCGCCCCTCCGAACCTTCAGCCTTCAGCCTAAACCCCTTCAGCCTGTCCTCCTGTATCCTGTCTCCTCCGTTCGTGTGGTTCGTGGTTTAAATTCTGTGTATTCTGCGTATTCTGTGGTTGAATAGTCTGTAACGGTTCAGTGCTCCGCAACCCGCGGCCCCCTCCGGACCTTCAGCCTTTGAATTGGAGACCCGTATGAGCAAATCGCTTCTGACCGTTGAATACCCGGACACCCTCCCCGACGCCCTGCAGGAAACCCGGGAAGAGTTCGAGCAGGAAGCCCGGTTGGCCATGGCGGTAAAGCTGTTCGAAAGGGGGCGAATCTCTTCGGGGACCGCGGCGAAGATGGCCGGAACGGAACGTGTCCCTTTTCTCCTGGCCCTCCATCAAGCCGGTGTGCCCATGATCGACCTGAAGGAAGACGAACTGACCCGGGACCTTCTGAATGCCTGAAAATTCCCGCCAAACGCTCATCATCAATACCGGGCCGATTCTGGCCCTGATTGCAGCGACAGGCTCGTTGGAGGTTCTTCGCGGCCGGTATGGAACGGTCAGGACCACCTGGGAAGTCGCCCGGGAACTCGAAGCGGGCGGGGGGGACAGATTCGGTGCCCGTGCGTTTCGGGAAGCTTCCTGGCTGCAACTCGAGGAACACCCTCTGACCCTCACGCCTTACCTTGTCAATCTCCTGGATCCGGGTGAGGCTTCCGTGATCCAGCTTTGCCTGCAGGTGAAAGAAGCGATGGTTTGTATTGATGAGGTGGTCGGAAGGAGGGTGGCACGCTTGCACAATATGAAGTTGACGGGATCCATCGGCATTCTCTTGAAAGCCCGCGCCAAGCGATTCCCTGTTTCGATCCCTGACGCGCTGCGAAACATGAGGGAGAAAGGGATCTGGCTGAGCGAAAAGGTGATCCAATTTGCTCTCGACCATGATCCCGACAGGTGCGAACGGTGACGCTTGATGAGTGCCGATGAGTGTGATGAGTGGTTAAATCCCTTCTGTGTTCTTTGTGCTCTCTGCGTTCTCTGCGGCCCTCCCCCGTTCGTGTCTTTCGTGTAGTTCGTGGTTGAAAAAAGGCTGTAGCTGTTTAGGCTGTAGGCTGTAGGTCCGGAGGAATTCCCCTCGGGGTCGGTATCGGAATCGGTATCGCAGTCGCCGTCGCAATCGAAAGGTCGACAGGCTGAAGGCTGTCAGGCTGAAGACCGGAAGGGGTGTAAACACCCTTCAGTTAGAAGGACCTGAACCACAAGTCCGATGAGTGAAGATTAGTGCTATTAGTGGTTAATTCCTTTCTGTTTTCTTTGCGCTCTCTGCGTTCTCTGCGGCCCTCCCCCGTTCGTGTCTTTCGTGTGGTTCGTGGTTAATCCTTCTCCCGAGGCTGTCCCATGCAAGTCAAAGCCCGAAAAACTCCCTACGGCCTCCTGATCCCCCTTGACGGCGAACTGGCCAATCTCCCGGACGACGTCATCGACCTTGAGGTCACCCTCCTCCCTCGGGAGAAGACAGACAAGGCCCTCGTCGCCGAGGCCGCGGTGGAGCGCTACCTGGAAAAGCAGCGCAGGGAGGTGCCTTCGACCCTTTCCGTGGAAGAACGCGAGGAAGCGTATCGCCGGCTGGGTGTGGAGGAAGTCCATTCCATCGAGGACGCTCTCCACCGCCTCCCGAAAAATTGACACCTTCAGCCTGTCCTACTGGCTCATGTCTTCTTCGTTCGTGTGGTTCGTGTGGTTCGTGGTTAAAATCCGAACCGCCCCCTCCGAACCTTCTGCCTCTCCTCCTGACTCCTCCGTCCGTGTATTTCGTGGTTGAAACAGTTTGAAAGGACCCCCTGACATGTTCCTCCTGGACGTGAACGTCGTCATCGATGCCGTCAGCGGACGCCCGCCGAGGGGTGAAGACTCTGCCCGGCTCCTGGCGTCCCTCCTCGAACGTCGTCTCGCCGCCGTATCGTCCGCTTCCCTCCCCATCATTCAGTACGTCGTGGGACGGCGATACCCCGACCGCCTGGAAGCGCTTCAGCGGCTTTTTCGCCAATGTCCGATCGTTAAGACCCCCGCCTACGTCGACTTCGACGACGACCTGGCCCGTCACGACCTGGAGGATTATTTGGTCGCCTTGTCCGCCAGGGCGATCGGCGCGAAGGTCCTCACCGCCGACGCCGCCTTCCTGGACCGCTGCCCGGATGCCGTCCACCCGGACGAACTGCTGTCCGAACCGGCCAAAACAGCCCCGTTGATCCCCTTCTGCGACCTCCGCCGCCTCCACGAACGCCTGGCCCCCCGGATCGAGCATCGCCTCGACACCGTCTTCCGCCACGCCGGCTTCGTCAACGGCCCCGAGGTGAAGGAACTGGAGGAGCGCTGCGCGGAATGGGTCGGGGTGGACCACGCCATCGGCACCGCTTCGGGCACCGACGCCCTGCTGGTGATCCTGATGGCCCTTGGCGTCGGCCCGGGAGATTACGTCCTGACTACTCCGTTCACCTTCATCGCCACCGCCGAGGTCATCGCCTTTCTGGGCGCAACCCCCCTCTTCGCGGACATCGACCCCGAAACCTACAACCTCGACCCCGGGGCCGTTGAGCAGGTCCTGGCCGACCCCCGCGACCCGAGAACCGGCGCCCCCATCCCCCTCGAACGCCTCAAGGGGATCATCGCCGTGGACCTCTTCGGCCAGATCGCCGACTACGACGCCCTGTCCGCCGTGATAAACAAGCACAACCCCGGCATGTTCCTGATCGAAGACGCCGCCCAGTCCTTCGGCGCCGAATGCGCCGGCCGGCCGGCCGGCGCATTCGGCCACGCTGCCGCCGCCTCCTTCTTCCCTGCCAAGCCCTTGGGCTGCGCGGGCGACGGCGGCATGGTCTTCACCAACGACGCGGCCCTCGCCGCCGAGATTCGAAAAATCGTCAACCACGGCCAGTCCAAGCGCTACCACCACGCCCGCTTGGGTCTCAACGCCCGGCTCGACACCCTCCAGGCCGCCCTCCTCTTAGCCAAGCTCGACGACTACCTCGGCCCGGAGAAGACCCATTCCACTGGTTCGTCCCCTGCTCCGGAGGCGGCCAGTCAAGCATCTTCGTCCCCTGTCCCGGAGGCAGCCAAGCCCACCGGGCCTCTCCCCGGCCAAGAGACAACCGAACACGCCGCCATCACCCCGAACCCGTCGGCACCCGGGCACACTGCGCCCCCCATCCCGCCGGCACCCGATAATGACACGCTCCCCCCTGGCCCGGCCCAACGCAACCAGGTGGCCGCCGCCTACACCGAAGCCCTGTCCCCCCTGGCCGCCCAAGGCCTCCTCCACCTCCCCACGCCGATACCGAACCCAAAGTGGTGGCGCAGGCTTCAGCCTGCGCGGCACGATCAAGCCAAATCCTCCTCTTGCGCCCCAACACCCGACACCCCGCCCCGCCAGGGGCGCAATGTCGGTAGCTCCGAGTCGTTAGTTCTGTCCGTTCCACCCCGGCAGGGGTGGGACCCGTGCTGTGAATCCTCCGGATCGCAACGGGATGAAACACTCCCTGATTCCCCGGCCTCCCTCTCCGCCTGGTCCCAATATTCAATCCAATTCCTGACGGGCCCGGCCCCCGCAACCCGCGACGCCGCCGCCGACTTCCTGAAAAACCATGGCATCCCCACTGCCGTTCACTACCCGGTCCCCCTCCACCAGCAACCGGTCTTCGAATCCCTCGGCTACCAGCAGGGCGCCTTCCCGGTCGCCGAGTCCGTCTCCCAAAGAATCCTCAGCCTCCCCTTCGACGCTTTGAAAACAAAGGAAGAAATCCACCAAGTCACCCAATCCCTCACCGCTTTCTTCCACACAAATATCAGTGAAGATTAGTGCAATTAGTGGTTGATACCTCCCCGGTTCATGTGGTTCGTGTGGTTCGTGGTTAAATCCGTCCCTTGCCGGACCTACAGCCTACAGCCTAAAATGCTACAGCCTATCCTCACCATCGTCGGCGCCCGCCCCCAGTTCATCAAGGCCGCCCCTGGAAGACAACAACAAAATACTCCACTCAAGCGAAATTCAAAATGGCACATGCTGATCAACCTCACAACATCTACGTCACCCAACCCTTCATGCCCCCACTGGACGAGTTTGTGGCCTACTTGGAGAAGATCTGGGACAGCCGCTGGCTTACCAACGTGGGAGAGTTCCACCGCGAACTGGAGCGAGCCTTGGCAGAATACTTGGGGGTCAAGTATATCGCGCTCTTCGCCAACGGCACCCTTGCTTTGATCACCGCCCTTCAGGCCCTGCGGATCACGGGGGAGGTCATCACGACGCCCTTCAGCTTCGTGGCCACCGCCCACGCCCTTCACTGGAACGGCATCAAGCCCGTCTTCGTGGACATCGAACCGGAATTCTGCAACCTGGACCCGGAGAAGGTGGAGTCCGCCATCACCCCCCGGACCACGGCGATCCTCCCGGTTCACGTCTACGGCAACCCATGCAATGTCAAGAGACTCCAGCAGATTGCGGACATCTACGGTCTCAAGCTGATATACGACGGTGCCCACGCCTTCGGTGTGACCCTCGACGGCATGTCGGTCTTCAACCATGGAGATCTCTCCGTACTCAGCTTCCACGCCACGAAAGTCTACACTACCATCGAGGGGGGCGCCATCGTCTGTCCCGACGAGAAGATGAAGCAGCGCATCGATTTCCTCAAGAACTTCGGTTTTGCAGGCGAGGTAACCGTGGTGGCACCGGGGATCAACGCCAAGATGAACGAAGTTCAGGCCGCCTTCGGCCTCCTGCAGCTTAAATACGTGGGCGAGGCTATCGCCCGCCGGGGACGTATCGCCAAGCGCTATCGGGAAGCGCTGGCGGACGTGCCGGGGATTCGCCTCCTCCCCGAGATGGACGGCGTTCGACAGGCTCACCCCTACTTCCCCATCTTCATCGACATCAAAGATTACGGGGCCAGCCGTGATGATGTCTACAACGCTTTCAAACGCGAGTCAATCCACGTCCGCCGATACTTCTATCCTCTCATCAGCCAGTTCCCGACCTATCGTAACCTGGAGACCAGTCGAAAAGGGAACCTGCCTGTCGCTGAATGCATCACCGACCAGGTTCTCTGCCTCCCGATCCACCCGGAATTGCTCGAAGACCAGCAGGACCGGATCATTTCGATCTTGAGGGAAGCTTGAACAGTGCTGTCGTGGAACCTGCCGCTTCCTATCAAATCGGCAATTACAACAACCCTAAAGAGCCGATTTCCGGTAATGTCCCCATAACATTGACATCCAACCGGGTAGGCCAACTTTTGTGCAACTGACCAGACATGATCGGTAACACCTGCCGCCATGGTCGGAGTTTTTGCACGGAATACTTTTAATGCAACTTCCATCCTCATGGGGGAAGACCAATGAGAATTGTTCACATATTGTCTGGAAGTAGCGGCAGGATAAATCCACAGATTGTAAAGTTTTTTTTAGATTATGTAGCACTGATTGACGGCCGAATAGGCGAACAGGTATTCTATCTTTTTCAAAAATATGAGCTAATATCCGAAAGAGGCAAGCAGGATTACGGATCTTTGATTGACAACAATGCCAGTATTCATTTTGTCAATCCAACAAAATTCAATATACTTAGAACGTTTCTGAAATTTAGACGTGATGATATTGTAGTTTTACATAGCGGACGATTAACGAGGCTCTGGTTCATACTGATGCTTCTTCCCTGGCTATGGGATAGGATTGCGATGATTTGCTGGGGATGTGATATTGGGAATTTCATTGGATATAGTGAGTCCAGGGCCTTTAGTGGGAGGTTCCTCCATCAAATTCAGAGTTGTATAGTTCCTAAGTTGCGTGCGGTCTGTACGTTAACCCCAGGCGAATTCCCTAGAATTCGCTCAATCTTCAGAAATTGCGATAATTACCTTAACGTGTTCTATTCAACGATATCTCCGGAAGAGGGGATTGCAGAGTATCCTGAAGACAAGAAAAAAACCGACGTTACTCGTGTAGTTGTCAATCATGCCGCATCTCCTCATGGCAATCATGAAGAAGTATACGGCTGGTTGTCTGAGTATAAGGATGAACAACTACAGGTACTGAGTATACTGTCGTCAGGTCCAAGCACAGAGGCGTCCAGAATAGCTCAACTAGGTTCGGATATTTTCAAGGACAAATATTCGACATTGAGTGAGATCCTGCCTTATGTCGAATATGTAAAATTTTTTGATGAGTATGATATCCTGGTAATGAATTACAAGGTACAAGCGGGCTTGGGGATCACTAAGATATTCTTATCTAAGGGGAAACCGGTCTATCTCCGTAGCGAATCTCCGGTGTTCGAGATGTTGAAAGGTATGGGTATTGAAGTGAGAGATACCAATTCAATACCATCACTTTCATATGATGATTTCACAAGACCTTTGAGCCGCGAAACGATTGAGAACAACGCCCGGATATTGTCTCAAAAGCTCTCTCTGGAATCATCACTTATGTCTTGGAAGCGTTTGTTTGTTCGCATGGCCAAATGACGTTGCCAGTGACTACCTGCGTCTCAATTGGTCCCATGCTCTGTAGTGATGACTCGACCTTGCGACCACTGAGGGCTAGCAACTCATGAGGAGGACCAAACAAGTGACATGCGAACAAAAGCCGCGGGTCTAGATCATCGCATGCACGTGCGGGTTCTATATGAGGTTGGAACCGAAGTGGCGCAGGCCGATCTGAGAGCCGGGAGGTTTTTTCCAGATGGATGTTACTGTCAGGCAAGCTAGCTATGACGATGCAAGGGAGTTGGAAAAATACTACTACTTTGCGTACGGGAAAAGGGCTCGCTATAAATATCCTGAAAGATGGAATTGGCTGTTCAGAGATAATCCTTGGAGTAAAAAAGACAAACCAGATATCTTTGTTGCTGAATCAGTTGATGGCGAGATCGTTGGGCACGTTGCATCTTTTAGCGTTCCTTGCAAAGTATTGGAGAGATCAACTGTTCTTGGATGGGGCTGTGATGCAAAAGTTTCTCCTTCTTTGAGGGGACAAGGCGTAGGCAAAAAACTCTATGAACGGAGGCAGGACTGCAGTCTGTTCGGTAGTTTTAATAGTGCAAAGATATCTACAAAAATAAAACTCAGTCTAGGGGCAATAGTTGGTCCATCGGCACGTTTCTTCGTATATTTCAATAAATTCACTCACAAATATACTTTGGAAAGTCTTAGGTCCAGATCGCTTGAGACAATTCCAAGGTCCTTGCTCAATTGCCTGTTGTTTTTAAGATACTATCGCTTGATTAGTAAATTGCATTGCACCCCAAATAGGTCAGATGTGGCAATAGAAAGCCGCATCGGTGACCCCAAGCCGGCCGATTTCGGAGATCGTGATACCAAGTTATGGACAACGGTTCGGAACAAATACGATTTCGCAATAGAGAGGAACGCAGATTATCTGAATTGGCGATACAGGGAAGAACCTTGGGGAAAGCACTATTGTTGTCGAGCATATGACAATACAGACAATGTTATTGGTATATCGATATTTAGAATCTCTGAGAGACAATCTATCCGCTGTGGGGTGTTGCTGGAATTGTATGCCGTTGATGGCAATGCAGATTTACTGAATGCATTGTTGATCAAGTCAATGCACTTCCTGGCAAAGCAGCGAGTTCACCAGATTCATATTGCATCAAGTGAAAGAGTATTGGCAGAAGTGGTTAAATCAACCGGATTTTGGGAGGTTAATCAGTTTCCGGTTCTTTTGAGTGGTGATGAGTCCATAATCATGAATATCAACTCTGAGTCTAGCGCCATGCTTTCTTTGGGGGATCATGACTGGGATCGGCCACCAGAATTCTATTTATCTATTGACCCCCTTGATTTCGTAAGGAAGCTCAGTCGGGAGAGATGATGGCATTCATAATTAATGCGGACGATTTGGGGCAAAGTCAGACAATAAATCGTGCCATCAGGGAATATGCCGAAAGAAATCTGATCTCATCAGCAACCATTCTCGCGAATGGCCCCTGTTTTGATGAAGTTCGGAGCATTGCCCAAAACTACCCAAACATATCTTTCGGTGTTCATTTGAATATCACCCAGTTCGAAGCATTGACAAGCTTAAATGATTTGAAAGAATACGGTATCGTTGATGGCGGCAATACACTCAAACGGTTTGCGACATGGGGAAATTTTCGTTGGAATAGCAGAATCAGGGCAGCTATCCATGGCGAGTGGGCGGCGCAGATTGAAAGACTGCTAGATAACAAGATTCGAATTTCGCATATCGATGGTCATCAGCACAAACATCTGCTCAAAGAACTCTTTGTCGTTCTGAAACGTCTGCAGATGAAATATCGGATAAGAAGAGTAAGGGTCGTCAGTAGGGGACCTTTGGCGGCCAAGATTGATAAGGCATTTCTGTCGAACCGTATTCACTATTACATGCTCAAGTATATTTATCGCACAAAAACACCGGCTATTTTTAGTACATATTTGGATATGTATAATCTCCTGAAAGGTGGACATAAATTGCCCGCTAATCGTGTAATTGAGCTAATGACCCATCCTGGTGGTACGAGTTTGCCGTATTTTCGGGAAGAAAATGAATTGATGGAGCAATCGAGCATTCCGAAAGTTGTCGCAGGTTTTAAGCTGATATCCTATTGGGATCTATAGGGTATTGATTCGCTTTTTGCTGCGGGGCAGTAACTGCTCCAAACATGACTATATGCGCTGGGCGTGACCGTTGGCCTTTATCGTCTCGGCCGGTCTCTGCCCGAACCTGATTTTCCTCCGGAGTGGTGTACACGTGGGTAGTTGCGGTGTGCCCCTTTGTCTAGACAAAAATCAACCAATTCATCTTCGATAACTTAATGTCAACAGAACGTCTCAAGAGCAAAACAATCAGGGGAATACTCTGGAGTTTTACTGACCGAATTGCTCAACAGGCCGTCGGATTCGTCATTTCGGTGCTCCTGGCCCGATTGCTTCTCCCGGCCGAGTTTGGGTTGATGGCAATGTTGACGGTTTTCATCGCCGTTTCCCAAGTGCTCATCAATGGAGGCTTCGGGGCTGCCCTGATACAGAAGAAAGACGCGTCCTTCCTCGACGAGTGCTCGATCTTCTACTTCAACATCGTGGTCAGCATCCTTTTCACCGCCATCCTGTTCCTTGCTGCGCCGCTCATCGCAGACTTCTTTCGGATGCCGCTCCTCGTGCCGATGACGAGACTGCTGTCACTGAACCTCATCATCAGCGCCTTCGGCCTGATCCAGGTCTCGTTGATGATCAGGCGCATCGACTTCCGGAAACAGATGATCGTCAGCCTCGTTTCGGCGGTCTTCTCGGGCATCGTCGGAGTCACGATGGCCATGCGCGGCTTCGGGGTGTGGAGCCTGGTCTGGCAGGCCCTCCTGGGAAACCTCCTTCGGGTCACTCTGCTCTGGTTGGTTCACAAGTGGCGGCCGGCTTGGAGATTTAGCTTGTACTCCTTGCGCCAAATGTTCAATTTTGGGGCGAAAATGCTCTTCATCGGTCTGATCGACCAGCTTTTCAAGAATATCTACCTCGTGGTGATTGGCAAGGTTTTTTCTCCCGCAGATCTCGGGTTCTACGTCCGCGCCCAGTCCATCCAGCAACTTCCGGGCAAGGACATCGCCATCAGCTCGGATCTGGTTTCTTTCCCGGTGTTCTCCTCGATCCAGGACGATAAGGCCAGGATGAAGAGGGGCCTTCGGCAAGGAATGATGATGCAGGCGTTGCTGAACATCCCCATTATGATCGGTCTCGCTTGTGTCGCAGAATCTTTCGTGCGCGTTCTCTTGACCGACAAATGGCTCCCCTGCGTGCCCTATCTACAGGTTCTTTGTCTTGCGGGGTTGTTCTACCCGTTGAGTGTCATGAACATCAGCGCCCTGAAGGCCCAGGGTAGGTCGGACCTGTTCTTCCGGTTGGAAGTCATCAAGAAAACCCTGGCTCTAATCGTTATCGCCGTCACATTCCGATGGGGAATTATGGCGCTGGTCATCGGGCAAGTGATTATCAATTGGCTCTGCTATTACCTGAATTCATATTATACGGCCCGGTTCCTTGATTATTCGATCAAGGAGCAGATCGTCGATGTACTGCCGACCCTTGGCATCGCCGGCCTGATGGGCGCGGGAGTCTTCTTCATGGGTCTATTTAGTCTCTCCTCGCCGACATTGACGCTTTTGCTGCAGGTAGCTGCTGGAACTACTCTCTTCCTGACGCTTTGCCTGATTTTTCGATTGGCGCCCTTCATGAACTTACTGAGAATGGCCGAGAACCAATGGGCAAAGTTCAAGAAGGTGGATCCGGCCCTTTCGTGAATCGGTAGGGAAACCAGGTTTGCTTCGACTCGGTCGGCATTGAGCGGCGAGCGATGTACATATTGGGTGAGTCACGGAAGCGACTATCTTGCAGAGCGATGGGTACCTTCGAGAGACACGCACCGAGAGCATCGGTTCGGTGGAACGATAACCCACCTCACCGGGAGCAGAATCAGGATGAGAACCAACCAATTAATTTCACATAATATTGGCATTGGAGCCAACAGTAATTCGCATGGCGCAGAGCGGTTGAATCGACCCCCTCACTCACCAGAGGATATACCCAAACCAATACAACCAATCCTGTTCGCTTTTCTGGCCATGGTCTATTTACCTGTCCAGATTGTGGAAATGAACCTCTTCAAGTATATTGGTTTCATTCTGGCGGCAATTGCATTAATTTCAGTGTTGCGCACAAAAAACAGACTATTAGTTCATCCTTTTTCAATAGCTTTATTCGTGATGATCCTTGCTGGAACTCTGGGCACACTGGATAGTGGTCTCGGGGCGATTACAGGAATCATAAAAATGGTAATGAACCTATTGCTGTTTTGGATTATCGCCTATTACATCTCATCTCCAAGAGCGGAGACATTCCTGGTGTTCTCTCTGGCATTTGGAGGACTCCTGACTGTTATCTCTGGTCTGGCCGAAATTGGGAATTTCGAGACTGCGATGAGGTTGTCGGGTTTCATCGGCAATCCAAATGGTTATGGCCAGACCTGTATACAGTCGGCCATATTGGCGATTGGTTTTATAAACTATTTCAGATATAAGCGGCAAAGATTACTTAGTCTGATTATCCTGATGCTATGCGGAATCGGCCTCCTTTTTTCTCAATCTCGCGGTGCCACGGTAGCCATGCTCTCCGTCCTTTTCGGTCTTCTTATATTGAAACACACGCGTAATTGGGGCCTGGTGTTAGCCGCAGGAGTGATGATTGCTGCCAGTGTTATAATTCCGGCAAAGCTAATAGACAGATGGGAAACAGCATTCTCTACTCAGAAAGGAGGGAGAGAATCAGGGATAGAAATGCGCCTCGACCTAGTGAATAGAGGTTGGCGTATTTTTGAAGAACATCCTTTAATAGGTGTTGGCTTTAACAATACTCGCTACGAGATGTTGAGGGACGACCCAAATAAATCGAAAGTAACACATAATTTTTTTGTAGAAGGCCTCTCGGAAACCGGAATCATCGGTATGGCGGGATTTCTTTTCATCCTGTTTAGAACCGGTTGGGCATTTTTTACCAGAGCAAGACAGAAGACTCTAACACGTGACTTCTTGGGCATAACTTTTTACCTATTATTAATCTCCGTTTGCATCGGCCAACTATCCAGCGGGAATTATCTTCATCCGATTTGGTATATATTATTTGGAATTGGCGCCAACGTTTCGAGAAGGACAAACAAGAATACGCAAATAGCGATAAATTATCTGGGAAATGGTTATGTTGTTTCAAGAAGGACTTCGACCGCTTAAAATCAAAACCCTTTCCGCTGAAAAATCCAAAAGCTATCAAACGAAGCTGGATTGATAAATGAAAAAGAACATCTATAGCTCACCGTTGATTTGGGCATTGATCTTTTTAGGCCTGATCCTGCGCACAGGTTATGTGCTGACACTTCCCAACGAAAAACTCATGCCGGATGAAAGAGACTATGTTCAATCGGCCATAAATCTTTTGAACGAAGGCTCCTTCGACAGGACAGTATATTACCATGTTCCACCCGGTGTTCCGGTTCTCTTTGCAGGTCTGTTTGCAATAACAGGGCCCGATTACAGGGCGGCAAGGCTCTTTCAGGCTCTGCTCTTCATCCCTCTGGGTTTTATTCTCTTTTCTCTTGGCCGTGAACTGGCAGGGTCAGCCGCCGGGTTTCTGACCCTCGTCGGAGGTGCCATCTACCCATCCTTCATCTTTTTTACAGGCTATGCGCTGACCGAGACCGCTACCACCTTGGCCATCACAGCTCTGGTGCTGACGGCGATTCAGGCTGTGCGATTGCCGGGATGGCGGCCTGCCGTATTGTTCGGAGCAATCCTGGTGGCAGGGGCCCTAACCCGAGCCTCGATTTTTTATTTTGTCCTGTCTGTCCCCTTCATCTTCATCCTGGGAAGAGGTATTCGACTTAGGGCCTGGCTGAAACCGGTATTAGTGACCTTGGCAGTTTTCATTGCCCTTTACACCCCCTGGGTGCTGGTTAACCGGTACTACTTCGGGGAAGTGATCCTTGCCCCCACCATCGGGGGAGGCGTGATGCTCTACCAGACTGCCCTCAGGCTCACTATACCAGATGAAAAGGAACGTAGCGCTTTTCTCAAGCATGAGATACTGCCAAAGTACTATTACCCGGCAGGAGCCGGACACCCTGAGCGTCTGGCTGGAGACCGTTTCCTGACCACAGAGGGAAAACGGCTTATCCTCGAGAACATCAACCAGTATCCGGCCGTGATCTGGCATAACATCAAGTGTTTTTGGCAGTTGTACCCAGAGAATTCGGAAGACAACCGAAAAGCCAGGTTCTATTTTATCGTCGGTCTCGGTTCATTCGGCCTCATTCTGCCTCTGGCCATCGTTGGCGCATGGGGAATCCGCAAAGAGTTCCGGAAATTCGCCGCCCTCTACGGTTTCATCGCATACTTTACCATCCTGCATGCATTACTTTACGGAAAACTCCGCTACCGGGTGCCCATGGACGGATTACTCATTGCCCTGGCAGCCTGCGGGGTCATCTTCCTCCTATCACGCTTCAGGCCCACGTGGCAAAAAGCAGTTGAACGTCTGATATCCTATCCTGAACTCAAGGAGAATTCCCCATGAGCGAACGCTTGGCGTTAGAAGGCGGCACCCCGGTCCGCGAATCCTTCCTGCCCTTTGCCCTGCCCTCCATTGGGGAGGAGGAGATCGCCGAGGTGGTGGATACCCTCCGCTCCGGTTGGCTCACCGTGGGCCCCAAGACCCGACGCTTCGAGGAGGCCTTCGCCGAATACGTCGGAGCATCCTATGCCGTTGGGGTCAATTCCTGTACCGCTGCTCTCCATCTTTGCCTTCTGGGTTACGGGATCGGACCGGGGGACGAGGTTATCACCAGCCCGCTTACTTTCGCAGCAACCGGCAATACCGTGATGATGGTGGGAGCTCGACCCATCTTCGTGGACATCGAAGAATCGACCTACAACCTCGACCCTTCCCGGATCGAAGATGCCATCACCAAGAAAACTCGGGCGATCATCCCCGTCCATATCGGGGGATTGCCTACGGATATGGAACCCATCCTCAAACTGGCAGAGCGGTACAACCTTCGTGTCATCGAGGATGCTGCCCACGCCGCGGGCGCCCGTTACGGTCAGGAGCGGATCGGCAATGTCTCCGACGCCACCTGCTTCAGTTTTTATGCCACCAAGACCATCACCACCGGGGAAGGCGGTATGATCACGACCCGGAGCGAGGAATTCGCCAACCGCACCCGGATGCTTTCACTTCATGGGCTATCGCGTAACGCATGGCTGCGATATTCGAAGATGGGATCCTGGTATTACGAGATTGTCGATCTGGGTTACAAGTACAACATGACCGATGTTCAAGCGGCAATTGGCCTTTGCCAGATCAAGAAGATCGAATCTTTCACCCGTCGCCGGAGGGAAATAGCACAGCGGTATGACCAAGAATTCAAAAGCAAGAGCGAATTGATTCTGCCGCCCAGAGACAATTCAAATTCCGAGCACATTTATCATCTTTACACTATCCGTCTGTCACCAGATTGCAGGAGACTCTCCCGAGACCACTTCATCGAGGCGCTGCGGGCAGAGAACATCGGCACCAGCGTCCACTTCATTCCTTTGCATCTGCATCCCTTGTACCGCAAGGAATTCGGTCTCCGCGCCGGAGCCTATCCCAAGGCGGAAGCGGTTTTCAATAGCATCATTTCCCTGCCCATCTATCCTACGATGACCGACGCGGATGTTCATGACGTAATCCATGCGGTGGAAAAAATCATTGCGGGTTCAGTTCTATGACATCCTCTCAATTCATACTGAGAGAGTATACCCAAGCGGATCACGAGCACACCTTCCGCTGGTTGCAGCAGATTGAACTCCGGCGTTACCTGGGAACCCGATCTGCTCCGACAGAGGCATCCCATGTCGACTGGTTTGCACGGATGCGAAGCAGAACGGATGTGCGACTGTTCGCTGTCGACTTCAAGACTATACATGTCGGTAATCTCTACCTGGTTGATGTTGATACAGGCGACAGCCGGGCTGAAGTTCAGCTCTTCATCGGAGAAGCCAAACTCAGAGGGCAAGGTATCGGAACTTGCACGCTCCGGCTGATTCAGGAGGAGGCTTTTAAAAAGATGAACCTTCACCGCCTTTATGCCTATGTTTTCGACTTCAACCACCGTGCCCTCAAGTGTTTTCTGGAGTCCGGATTCGTTCGGGAAGGCTTTCTCCGGGACCATAGACATACGGAGAATGGATTTGTGGGAGTTCATATCCTGGGAAGGTTGAGACACGATGGCTAGAATCCTCGTGGTCGGGGCAGGCCCCCTGCAGGTTCCGCTCATCCGTGCTGCCCGCGAGCGTAAGCATCGGGTCATTGTCGTGGACCAGGACGCTAGAGCGGCAGGCCGCCCAATGGCCGATATCTTCGAGACCGTAAGCACCATGGATGCCGAAGGGCTTGTTCGGGTCGGTCGCTTGCATGCGGTGGAAGCCATCGTCACGATGGCCACCGATCAACCTCTCAATGCCATCGCTCACGCCAACAAGGAACTGGGACTTCCTGGAATATCGCCTGAAACTGCAAGGATATGCACTCGAAAGGATCTTCAGCGCAGGGCATTGTCCGCCAAAGAAATACCCTCCCCTCTATCCATTGCGACTCAGACCGAAGCAGAAGCCCTCTCCGCTTTTGAAGCTCTGCATGGGCCAGTTGTCTTAAAGCCCGTAGATTCTTCAGGCAGCCGTGGAGTTTCACTGGTGTCAGAACCAGACCGGATACGCCAGGCCTTCCATCATGCAAGGTCCTTCTCCCGCATCGGGAAGGTGGTCGTTGAACAATTCGTGCAAGGTCCTGAGTTCAGTGTGGAAACCCTGTCGCATCAGGGTGAGCTCTCGGTAGTCCAGATTACGGCAAAAAAAACCTCCGGGCCTCCCCATTTCGTGGAAACTGGGCACACTCAACCAGCCAGGCTCGGGAACGAGGTCCGGTATGCCATTGAAACCCTCACCCGCCAGGCTGCCCTTGCCCTCGGTATACTGGAGGGGCCCACTCATACCGAGATTATCCTCACAGAAGGCGGTCCCGTAATCGTCGAAGTCGGAGCCCGCCTCGGAGGAGATTTCATCACATCGGACCTGGTACCCCTCTCAACAGGCGTGGACCTGGTCGGTCTGGTTCTGGAGAGCGCTCTCGGGTGTGTTTGTAAAATGAAACCTTCATGGGAGCGTGGAGCAGCCATTAGCTATTTCCAACCGGGCACCGGATATCTTGTCGGCGTTCAGAACCTGAGAGAAGCAGCGGCTCTCCCCGGAGTCGTCAGGCTGGAACTCTATGCCACGGAGGGCCAGATGCTCCGCCCCTTGACCGGGAGCCATGAACGGGCTGGTTTTGTGATCACCCAAGGGGATACCGCCGAGGAAGCTGAGCATGCCGCCGAAAATGTTCTTTCCACACTGCATTTCGAGGTTATACCCCATGCGTGAGTCGGAGATTCTGGTCCTGGTTCCGGCCTTCAACGAGGCAAACAACCTGCCACTGGTCTTGAAGGAAATTCAAAACTGCGAAGAAAAAGTGGATATCCTGGTGATCAACGATGGTTCTACCGATGGCACCGAAGAGGTTGCACGCCGGATGGGGGCAAGGGTCATCAGCCTCCCGGTAAATGCCGGAATGTTCTGTGCGCTTCAAGCGGGTTTCAAGTATGCCCATCGCAACGGATATTCCGTTACTCTGCAAGTTGATGCGGATGGTCAGCATGACCCTGCCTCCATCCCGGACCTTGTTCGTCCCTTGCGTGAAAATCGCGCAGATATAGTTATAGGCTCTCGATTCCTGGGCCGGACCGACTATCGCATGCCAATTGCCCGGGCAGTGGGTACACGGGTCTTCGGTTGGATCACTTCCCTGATTGTCGGGCAACGGATTTCCGACACCACGTGCGGGTTCCGATCTTACAACCGCGAAGCTATAGCTTTATACGCAAAGGACCAGAGCTTTGAGTATCGGGATGCCATCGGGTTGGTCATGCTTCATTTAAAAAGATTTAAGTTAGTCGAAGTCCCCATCGTCATCCGGCCCCGTCGGAGCGGTCGCAGTTCAATCAATTGGGGAATGACCTTCATCTACCCCTTTCACTATCTCCTGGCCTTGATCGCGCTGCTGCTGAGAAAACCGGAAGATCGATGATATCCATGGCCACTACCGGTCATTTGCCGTCCTGCATACTCTGCGGTCCAGATCAGGTCAAAGAATGGACCGTAAAGAATCGAATTAATCTGTATCGATGCATTCGTTGTGGTTCCCATTTCGTTGATCGAAAACAGATTCCTGATCGAATGGATCAGTACTACGAAGAATCCTATTACCGAAACGAAAAGGGAGTTGCTTATCTTGATTATGAGGCTGAACACGCAAACATCCTTCGCAACGCCTTCCGGTTGATCCGATGGATAGAGCAGCACGCCAATCCCGGCACTCTGGTCGAGGTAGGATCCGCCATGGGTTTCTTTCTGGAGGCGGCACTCCGATCGGGATGGAATGCAACGGGCTTCGAGATTTCAGAGTATGCCTCAATCTTGGCAAAAGAAAAGTATGGATTGCCCGTTCGGTTCGCTGATATTCTTCGGGACGAACCTGGAATCAAACCTGCGTCGGTGGATGCATTCGTCGCCCTCGACACCATCGAACACCTCACGGATCCTTTGAGACTTCTCGAGATTGCACACCAACTACTTCGAAATGGCGGATTATTACTGATTTCAACAGGGAATGCTTCAAGTTGGCATGCCAGAATCGCCGGGACACGTTGGCGACTCGTTTCCCCCCCAGAACACCTTTTCGGTTTCTCCAAGAGAGCTTTGGTGGATCTCCTGAGAAACAGCAGGTTTTCAACCATAAAAATTCGATACTTTTCAAAGCTATACTCTCTGGCCTTCCCTGCAGCTTGTTTTTCCATCCCCCTCCCCCGTCGGATGAAAAAATGGGCAATACCTATTAATGCATTCGATGTCATGCATATACTTGCCCGCAAGGATTGACAACATGCCCATCCAAACCAAGATTTTGGCGATTGCCTGCTGCCTCGCTCTCGCTTTATGTGTCGTAGAACTGGTTCGGAAGAAATCAATGCGAGAAGAGTATTCGTTGCTCTGGCTAGTATCAACAATTGTTTTAGCCATTCTGATTTTTTTCGATGGTTTCACGCTAAAACTGGTCCGTTGGCTGGGCGGGATTAACCCGGCTTCTCTCTATTTTTTTGCCGGCGTTTTCTTCTCCATACTCTTACTGCTTCATCTGACCGTCAGGATCTCCGAGTTGAAGAGAAAGCAAAATGTACTTCTTCAGGAGGCTGCCTTGTTGAGGGAGCGGATAGAAAATCTCGAAAGATCTTCTGTCGACACTGTAAAGCAAGATAACGGCAGTCAGACCTGATGCTCCAAGTAATGCAATATTCTCGATTGTCTGTTCGAGAGTTACAAATGAGTCGCGACATTGTTTATCGAATTTTTACTTCTTCTCTATCAGGCAAAGGATCTGCATAATGAAAATGGCTACGAATACGCTGCTGATGGTTCTTGCATTGAATGTGTTGTTAGCCGGCGGGCAGATCCTTCTCAAGCAGGCTATAACGGCAACAACGCCCGGGGCTGGGATGGCAAGCCTTGTCAGAGCTTTTTTGGTTGATTGGCGAGCCTGGACAGCGGTGGCTTGCACAGGTTCCGTGGTTGTCCTCTGGTTGAAGGTTCTTGCTGGGGCACCGCTGAGCATTGTATACCCGATGATCAGTATTTCATATGCATTCGGTCTGTTGGGGGCGTGGCTCTTATTGGGGGAGGACGTCTCACTGTCAAGGTGGGTTGGCGTGCTTCTCATCTGTGCGGGTTGCTGGCTCATTGGGGCAAAATAATGGCTTTTCAGAAACATGTTGATTGGCATTTTTCCGCATTGGAGAGCAGTCTATGATCAAGGAAACCGGCGCTAAGTGACGGATTTTTGCAAAAAGAAACCCGAACTGGCTGAGTCGGATGGGATAAGGCAACCTCTTTTTATCCCGGGATCCAACAGATGAGAATCGCCTGCCTGATCGAAAGCCTTGGATCCGGCGGTGCCGAGCGGCAGATGTCCGAACTGGCCGCCGGCTTGCGGGAGAAAGGCCACCCGGTCGCACTCTGTTACTATCACGGGCAGGAGTCGGTCAGCGACTTTTACGAGACACGGCTGAAGCGGAGCGGGGTGACTGTCGAAAGGCTTGGTGTAACGGGGAAGCTCGGCCGGATCCGGGGAGCCCGGTCCTGGTTGAATCGGGTAAAGCCCGACGTCGTGCAAGCCTACCTTCCTGGCTCCAACGCGATCGCTGTGCTGAGCGGGCTCGGGGGAAGACAGTGGAAGGTCGTCGTCTCGGAGCGGATCGACCCGGATTATGGCAGAAGAGGGAACCTCCGGGCCAAGGCGATCACCCGTTTGTACCGGGGCGCGGACTGGATCGTGGCGAATTCCCATTCCATTCTCGAGGCGCTGGTGACGTACATGCCGGCCTATCGGAAGAAGGCTTCCGTGATCTGGAACTGCGTCGACTTGGACCGGTTCCGACCCCGGGAAAACCCCAAGGAGCCGGCACGGTTCCGGTTCGTCTGCGTCGCGTCCATGAATACCCGCAAGAATTCCCGCCGGCTGGCAGAAGCCTTGGCCCTGCTCAAGCATCGATCGCCCCAACCGTTCGATCTGCGGTGGGTGGGCCGGTACAACGACCAGATTCCCGACCAGCGGAACAACATGGCGGAAACGCGGGAAATCATCGAGCGGTCCGGGCTCGGCGGGGAGTTCACTTTCGCCGGGGAGATCGAGAACGTGGAATCCGAATACCGCCAGGCCGACGCGGCGGTCCTCGTCTCCACCCGGGAAGGGCTCCCGAACACGGTCTGCGAGGGCATGGCCAGCGGGTTGCCGATCGTGGCCGGTGCGGTCGCCGACATTCCCCGGATCGTCCAGGACGGTGAAAACGGGTTCCTTTGCGACCCCTGGAATGTCTCAGACATCGCCCGGGCCCTGGAACGGTGCCTGGCCCTCTCGCCGGAAGAACGGGCTCGGTTCGGGAAGGCCTCGCGGCGTTTTGCTGAAGAACAGTTCGGAAGGAGCGGGTTCATCCGGAATTACGAGTCGCTTTACCGCTCGTTGTTCGACGGGCGATCCGACAGTTCCATGGGACGAACCAGTCTCACGGGAGGATTCACGACATGATGGCGGTCCTGTTGGCGGGGGGCAAGGGCACCCGGCTCAAACCCTTCACGGTCACGATCCCCAAGCCGCTGCTCCCCCTGGACGACGTCCCGATCCTGGAAATCGTCATCCGGCAATTGGCGGCGGCGGGATTCGACCGGATCGTGCTCTCGCTCGGCCACATGCACCACCTGTTCGCTGCGATTTTCGGCGACGGGCGGCGGCTCGGGGTGAAGATCGAATTCAGCATCGAGGACGAACCCCTGGGGACGGCCGGCCCGCTCAAGCTGATCACCGATTGCGAGGACGATTTCCTGGTCATGAACGGCGACATCCTCACCACCCTGGACTATCGCCGACTGTTCGAGTTCCATCGGAGCGAGAACGCCTGGGCGACCCTCGCCGTGCACGCGAGGGACGTCCAGATCGATTACGGTGTCGTCGAGGTCGCCCCGAACGGCGTCCTGTATAAGTACATCGAAAAACCCAGGCTGTCCTATTCCGTCAGCATGGGCATCAACATCTTGTCGCGCCCGGCCCTCGACTTCATCCCTCCTGGACGAAAGTTCGACATCCCCGACCTGATGTTGGCCTTGAAAGACGCCGGGAAGACAGTCTTTTGTTACGAGACCACCTGCTACTGGCAGGATATCGGCCGTTTCGACGACTTCCAGAAAGCGAACGATGACTTTGTGACCGATCGGGCAAAGTTTCTTCCCGAGCCCAGGCATTCATGAAAACAGCCCTCGTAACCGGTGTCAACGGTTTCAGCGCGTCACACCTGGTAAAGCGCCTGCAAGCTGACGCCGTCCGGGTGATCGGCCTGGACGTCCAGGCGCATCTTCAGGCTGTTCTGCCCGACATGGAATATCACCGCGTCGACGTGGGTGATTTCGAGGCGCTTTCCCGGACGATTCGCAGAATCAGGCCCGACGGCATCTTCCACTTGGCCGCGATCGGCGACGGCCCGTTCCAGGACGTCTTCCGGACAAACGCGCTGGGGACGATCCACCTCCTCGAATCGGTTCTCGCCGCCGGGATCGATGCCAGGATCCTCCTGGTCGGTTCGGCGGCCGAATACGGCCGGGTCGGCGGATTCGACCTGCCGGTAACGGAAGAGACCGCCTGCCGTCCGGTCACGCCTTACGGCCTGAGCAAGCACTTCGCCACCCTCGCAGGTCAGAGCTATTTCCGCCGCTATGGCCTGAAGGTCGTGATTGCCCGAGTCTTCAACCTGGTCGGCGCCGGAATCCCCAAATCGCTCGTCGTGGGGGCGCTCCTGGCGCGGGCCCGGTCGGCCCTGCGCGACAGCGCCCCGCCCGTGGTCAAGGCCGGAAACATCAACAGTCGCAGGGATTTCGTTTCGGTTACCGACGCCGTGGAGGTTTACCTGCAGATGGCGGGCGGGGAGTTCTGGGGGGAAATCTTCAATATCTGCTCAGGCCGGGACTGGAGCATTGACGAGGTCGTGGGGATGTTGTTTGCCCACTCGCCCCGCCCGATCGACCTCGAGGTGGACCCGGCCCTGGTCCGCGCTTCCGAGGTCGACACTATCTATGGCTGCAACGACAAGGCCAGGCGGTTGCTTGGGTTTGAAATCCGGACCACCCTGGAGGAGGCGCTCAGGGCCGCCTGGGAGCATGAGTTCGGCGGGGGTGGTCAATGAACGTGGCCGTCCTGATGTCAGGGGACTCCCCCTGGTCCCGGCAGGTCGTACGCGGGATCGCCGAAAACGGGCATCGGGTCACCACGGTCGAGGTTCCGGATCATCCCCTCTCGGGCATTGCCCCTTCGGACCGGCTGCAGGAATCCGGTGAGGATCCTGGTGACGGTACTATTCAGAGACGCTCTGTACGGTTTGGGCGCCGTTCCATCAAAGGGCCCGGGATCCTCCGGCTTGCCCTGACGCTGCGGGAAACCGTCCGGAAAAGCGGATCGGAGCATCTCCTGACTCTGTACGGAGGCAGTTTCGCCCTGGCCGCCTGGTTGAGCCGGGTCCGACCCTTTGCCGTCTACGTCGTGGGCAGTGACGTCCTGTTCATGCGCGGATTCCGTCGGGTCTTGACGCGGGTTGCGTTGAATGCCGCCCGGGCGGTGTTCGTCAACGGAGAGTACCTGGCCCGAAAAACTCGGGAACTGGCCCCGCGGGCCCCGGTCATCCCCCTGTTGATGGGCATCGACACCGACCGATTCTCGCCGGTGGGAAAGCCGCCTCACCCTGTCCGGATCGTCTGCACCCGGGCCTTCAAGCCCGTTTACGACAACGAACGGCTGATCGATGCCCTCCGTCTCCTGGAAGAGTGGGACGGAGATTACACGGTGACCTTTACCTCCGCCGGCCCCCTCCTGGAACGCGCTCGGTCAGCAGCCCGGGAGCGTTTGTCGCCCGAAATGCTGGACCGTGTGGAATTTCTCGGTGGGGTCTCCGACGACCTCCTGCTGGATACCGTTCGGAAATCCCATATCTATGTTTCCATGTCCCTCTCCGATGGCACATCGACCTCGCTGCTGGAAGCTCTGTCCTGCGGCGTTTTCCCGGTCGTGTCGGACATTCCCCAGAACCGTGAGTGGATCGACCCGTCGATCGGCAACGGGCTCCTGTTTCCCCTTCGGGACACGGAAGCCTTGGCAGAGGCGCTACGTCAATCCATCTCCAACCCGGTGATGCGGGAACGGGCCGCCGGCCCGAACCGGGCCAGCGTCGTCGAGCGGGGATGCAACCGAAAGAAAATGAAACAGTTGTCTGAGATCCTGTTCTCCGGTGAGTTCCCGGATTACCCCCGCCGGAGTACCGAAGAGCATGACCTTCTGGCCAAGGACGGATCAAGCAGACGATCTCCAGGATGTTAAAAAGTATGGCAAGGAATCATCATGCGGATTGATGACGAAATCGCTTCGATCGCCACGGGCCGGGACTTCGATCTCTTCAGCCCTGACATCGCCGCGCGCAGAGAAGAGATCGCCGGCTGCGTCGAGGGGAGGCGGTTCCTTTTCATCGGAGGGGCCGGGAGCATTGGCTCGGCCACCCTCCGCGCCCTGCTGGACTTCGTTCCCGCCGCCGTTCACGTCGTCGACCAGAACGAAAACAGCCTGGCCGAACTGGTGCGCGACCTGCGGAGCAGCCCCCGGGGATTGAATGTTCCCGATTTCCGATGCCTGCCCCTCGACTTCGGCTCCCCGATCATGCACCGGTTCTTGCTGGAGCAGCCTCCCTACGACGCTATCCTGAATTTCGCCGCCATCAAGCACGTCCGCTCGGAAAAGGACACCTGTTCCCTCCTTCAGATGTGGGACACCAACGTCCTCAAGAACGCCCGACTGCTGCGCTGGCTCAACGGGCCCCTCGCCCCCGCCCGTTTCTTCAGCGTGTCCACCGACAAGGCCGCCAACCCCGTCAACCTGATGGGCGCCAGCAAGCGGCTCATGGAGGACGTCATCTTCGCTTCGTTGTGGACAAAGCCGCCCGGCCCCCGGGTTACCTCCGCCCGGTTTGCCAACGTCGCGTTCTCGGAGGGGAGTCTTCTGCAGAGTTTCCAGAAACGTCTGGAAAAACGGCAGCCCCTCGCCGTTCCAAAGGGCACCCGCCGGTATTTCATCTCGCTGCGAGAAGCCGGTCAGATCTGTCTCCTGGCCCTGGTTTGTGCCCCGCCCGGGCACCTACTCATCCCGCGGCTCGACCCCGAGAGCGACCTGCGTGAACTGGAGGCCATCGCGGTTGCGTTTCTCCGCCAACACGGCTGGGAGCCGAAGGTTTACGAGAATGAATTGTCAGCCCGAACCAATGTCGAGAATGATACGGGAGCCGGCAAGTACCCGCTCCTGCTCACCCCGCTGGACACCTGCGGCGAGAAGGCTTTCGAGGAATTCGTCGGCGAGGGGGAATCCGCCGTCGAGGTCAGGCTGCCGAACCTGGTCGGGATCGAGGCGCGACCGGGGCCTTCGGGAGTACTTGAGAGGTTCCTCAAACGGATCGAGTCGATCATCGAGGACAACGCGTCGCCCGCCGGGAAGGAATGGCTAAAAAGAGAGATGCGGTCCCTGATGCCGACCTTTCGGCACAAAGACACCCCCAACAGCCTCGATGACCGAATGTGAGTTTCGGCATGAAACTCTATCACATTCTCTTCGGCAAGGTCGTGAACATCAATTCGATCATCGTCCGGTATTTTCCACGTATTACAGGGAGATGTCGACCGGAAAAGACGGCCATATCTTCCACATTTTCCAGAACAAGGCGGATTTGAGCCACGAGGAATCGAAGTTCTTCGAGGGCCTGACGGTAGATGCTAACCGGTTATCCTTCGTGGTACCCTGCCGGGCCAATATTATTTAGTGCCTGGCCGGAAACCCGATGATTAGCTTCTGGAGCGGCTTATTGAGAAATTTGGAACAAGGGAAAGCGGCGGTAACGCCAATTTTGTTTTGTAAAACATTCTACACCAGAACTCATTATATTCTTGACTTGAAAGACGATGAGCGCTATATTGCCGTCATGATTCTGGCGGGTTTTCCGCCGATTCCACGGAGGACGGCATGAGACAGGTGAGGGATTCACAGCTCCAGTTCGGACAAACCCCCATCGACCAGGTTGCGTTCAGCCCGCGGTCCAGAGACGACATTCCCCAGTTGCTCCGGGGGCTCCAGTACATCTACGTCACGCCGGGGGTACGGGAAGAAGTGTTCCGGATCCTGGAGGAGATGGCGGCGAAACGGGCGGACTCGGGAAACGGACGGCCGGGAATGGAACTGTGGAAGATCCTGGTGATGGGGACGCTGCGGCTGAACCTGGACTGGGACTACGACCGGCTGCTGGACCGGGTGAACTACCACCGGCTGATCCGCCAGATGCTGGGGCACGGGCTGCTGGACGACGACCGGGAGTACAAGCTGCAGACGCTGAAGGACAACGTGGGTCTGTTGACCGTGGAGACGTTGGACAAGATCAACCAGGTGGTGGTGAAAGCGGGTCACACGGTGCTAAAAAAAAACGGCGGAGACGGCCTCGACTGCCGTTGTGACTCGTTCGTGGTGGAGACGGACGTCCACTACCCGACGGACATCAACCTGCTGTGGGACGCCATGCGGAAAGTGGTGGAACTGACGGCGGCGGCGGCGGAAGCGGCGGGTGTGGGCGGGTGGCGAAAGAGCAAGCACCTGTTGAGGGAGCTCAAGCGTCTTTTCCGCCGGGCGCAGCAGGCGAAGCGGTCGACGTCTTCGGACCCGGTGAAGAAGGCGAAGCAGGACGAAGTGGTCCGGGCGGCGCACGAGGCCTACCTCCAGCTGGCGGGTAACCTTTACGAACGCGCGATGGAGACGGTGGTCCTGTTGCAGTCGATGAAGATGGTGGACGGTTTGGAAGAGGTGGCCCGGTTCGCCTCCCACGCCCGGCGGCAGATGGACCAGGTGGATCGGCGGGTGCTGAAGGGGGAGGTCATCCCGCACGAAGAGAAGGTGTTCTCGGTGTTCGAGGAGCACACGGAGTGGATCAGCAAGGGGAAGGCGGGAGTGCCGGTGGAGCTGGGTCTGCGGGTGTGTGTGGTGGAGGACCAGTACCGGTTCATCCTGTTTCACCGGGTGATGCGGAAGGAGACGGACGACCAGGTGGCGGTGGCCATGGTGGAGGAGGCCAAGGCGCGTTTCCCGGAGGTGAGGACCTGCAGTTTCGACAAGGGGTTTCATTCGCCGGACAACCAGGAGGCGCTGCGGGGGCTGCTGGAGCGGGTGTTTCTGCCCCGGAAGGGGAAGCTGTCCCGGGAAGCTCGGGAAGCGGAGAACGAGGATGGTTTTGTGCGGGCACGGCATCAGCACTCGGCGGAGGAGTCGGCGATCAACGCGCTGGAAGTGCATGGGCTGGACCGTTGCCCCGACCACGGGGTCGAGGGGTTCGAGAAGTACGTGGCGCTGGCGGTGCTGGCGCGGAACGTGCAGCGGCTGGGGGTGGTCCTGCTCAAACAGGACCGGCGGCGGGCGAAGCGGGCGGACCGCCGGCAGAAAACCGCCTGACCAGACCGCAACGGAGTGAAAGAAGTCAGGAGACGGGGGGAGTGTCTCTAAAAAGGCCATAATTTCTGCGTATTACGCTGATTTTGTGTGGTTCGGCCGAAAAAGCAGCCCCTTACGGTGCGGATATCTCGAAAGCGTCATTCAACCCGCCAGAAAATAGGGGTTTCCGTTCGAGCACTATTTAGCTGTTACTACGAATCAGCAAAAATGATATAATTTTTGTCCACAGCGGCCGATCGAGTGATCTCTTCCTGATGCTGTTGCTTACACCCTAGTTATGGAAACGGGCGGCCCTTATCTGTTTCGGCGGTGAGCCTTTGATCTGGCGTCGAATAGCTGCCGCGAAGGATTACAAAAACAGAGTTCTCCGACTCAGTCAGAAGATCGTGATGCCGAGCATCAAGGCCGTCTGTACTTTGACCCCGGGAGAATCTGCTCCAATCAGGTCATTATTTAAGCGAGCGAATAACTTCCAACGTGTTTTCATGATCTCGTCGAATCTAATCAACGAAGAGTTCATTGACCAGCAACAACATAAAGCAGGGTCAATCGCCCAAATCCTTCTGAACCAGTCGGCGAATGCGAGTGGTCGGCACCGGAAAGCCCTGAAATGGTTAGGGTGATACCGTAAAGAGGACGTGCGGGTCACCTGCCTTCTTTCCTTCGGCGATAGAAATGAGGCAGAGACTATAATACTGACTGGCCAGGAATTGTTGGGTGACAAATTCGCATCCATCCAGGACAAGCTGCCGTACGATGAATACAGCCGAATGATAAGGGAAGAAATGGACATCCTTGTGCTGGCCCACCTGGCCCAGGCCGGCCTGGGCCATTTGTACATGTTTCTCAGTCTTGGAAAACCAGTCTATATCCGAAGGGAAACACCGGTATTCGGCTTCATGAGCCAATTGAATATCGAGGTCAGGGCGACGAACGACATTCCGGCAATGTCATTCGAGGAGTTTAGGAAACCGCTGACCTATCAATCTGCAAAACGCAATATCCAGAATTTCAACCGGTATCTGTCGACCGAGGCCTCGGTCGAATCCTGTAGGCATCTGATCCGGTTGTTAAGGGGAGGACATGAGTGAAAACCCCATTATCTCCGTTGTCATCCCGTTGTACAACAAGCGGGCATCCATCGGACGCACACTCGAATCCGTCCGTCTCCAGACGATTGAGGATATCGAGATCCTCGTGGTTGACGACGGCTCCACCGATGGATCCGGTGAAATCGTGGAAGCGTTTCCGGACCCTCGCATCCGATATCTTCAGCAGCCGAACACTGGGCCCAACCAGGCCCGTAACAACGCCGTAAAAGTCGCCCGGAGCGACCTGTTCGCTTTTATTGACGCCGATGATGAGTGGAAGCCCACTCATCTCGAGAACATTCTCGAGGCAGAAAAGCGATTCCCCAGCTTCGGGCTCTACGCAACAAACTTTTACTGGGTCATGCCTGACGGAACCATCAAGCATCCGGTTTTCCCGGGACTGGTGGAAGATCATGGCTTCTGCCAAGTCAACAACTATTTTGCCGTCTCAAAAAAAAACCAGATTCTGACATGCTCATCCGTCGCCTTGAACCGGCAAGTCCTGGAACAGGCCGGGGGCTTCCCGGCCAGCGAGTTCGTTAAGCAGGCCCAGCCACTGTGGGTCAAACTCGTTCTGAACCATCCGATCGGTTTCTGCCTCGAACCTACCCTGATATATCGGCTCGATGCGGAAAACCGGTGGGATGCTCATATTCGGAAGATTAGAAGCCGGCTTACGGACTGTGACACGGTTCTCCTGAAGAACCTGGATGAAGCTCTTTCTAAACGGCATTTCCGGAATACCGCCGTGCCGATAGAAGACATCCGGGCCTACCGTCGTCAGGTTCTCTTTTGGCGTGCTAGTGATCTTATCCGAATCGGACAACTCAGGAAAGGCCGCATCGCTGCCCTCAAAATGTTTATATTTCCAGAGTACTATATTCGCAGTATAAAATTGATCATAAAATCCTTCATCTACAGATAGGACGAGAAAACCATGGCAACGGGGAATCGAGAGGAAACTTTAAAACTGCTTGTGTATATGCCAGCCTATTGGCCCCTGTTCGGTGGTCACGCACATCATCTCCGATCACGTTTACGACTGTTGCCGCAATACGGAATCGAACCCTGGGTTCTGACCCCGCGGATAGGGAACACGGCGAATAGAGAGATAGTCGATGAAGTCTTGATAAAGCGGGTTCGGTTACCTTGGCCGCTTTCCCGGAGAATCTTCCTCTCAGAGGCCGCTCTCTTTCCAGAATTCTTTTGCAATCGGTATCGCTATGATCTTGTATCCATGATGTCAGCAAGTGTTTCAGGATATTTTATCAGTAAGGTTTGTAGGCGCCCTGTCATCCGTGAATCCGTGATCGGCGAGAATCATGCTGGAAAATTCAAACAAGGACTTGGTGGAAAAGTGAGGAGGTTTCTCTTCCGTCACGCCGATTTTGCGGTCACGGTTTCCCCGGCCCTCGAGCAGGCATATTTGGACGTTTCCTGGCCGAAAGACAGGTTGTGCCTGATACCGTACGGAGTGGATCAAAGGGTTTATCGCCCTCCTGACTCCGTTGAAGAGATCGATCGCCTGCGCTCCGAGCTGAATCTGCCGAATCGGCAGAGTACGCTTTTCCTCACGGTTGGAGCGATCCAGAAGCGAAAAGGCCACCTCGAGCTGGTACAGGCCTGGCGTCTCCTGTCTGCCGGTGTGCCCGACGAGCATCTGATCATCATCGGGCCGATCAACGAGGAGTCTTACTACCGGACGCTCCTGAATACAATCGAGGAGATGAACTTGAATGGACGCGTTCATCTTCCCGGCCGGAGCGAACGGATCGCCGATTACATGCGCTGCGTGGACGGTTTCGTCTTCGCCTCCAACAACGAGGGTTTACCCATTTCTATCATCGAGGCCATTTCTTCAGGATTGCCCGTTGTGGCTTTCGACCTCCAGGGAATCCTTCCGTTCATCATCGATGACGGGAAAAACGGGATTCTCATTCCGGGAAGAGATCAGGTGGCTTTGTCCAGAGAAATCAGACAATTGTCCAGCGATCCCATACGGCGGGCCGAGATGGGGCAGGCGGCGAGGGCGAAGGCGGTCGAAAAATTTTCCCTGGATAAGGAAGTCGAGTCGCATGCCGAACTTTGTTGGACCGTTTATCGGGACAGTCGGATGTCTAGCCGGTCATGAAGGACGTTCTCAATCTTTTGATCACCTCGGTCGGCCGGCGGAGCTATATCGTCGAATACTTCAAGGCTGCCATAGGGGGCCGGGGAGAGGTCCACGCGGCCAACAGCGTGATGACTTATGCCATGCAACTGGCCGATCACGCGGTCGTCACGCCGATGATCTATGCCGAGGGCTATATCGACACCCTCCTGTCCTATTGCCGGGATTGGCGGATCGACGCCGTGCTCTCCTTGCTGGATATCGATATACCGATCCTGGCTGCGAACCGTGACCGGTTCCGCGAGACCGGCGTGGCAGCCCTCGTCCCGAGTTCCGAGACCGCCCTGATCTGCAACGACAAATGGCGGACCGCCGGATTTCTTCGCGGGCAAGGCATCAAAACTCCGGCGAGTTTCCTCACCCTCGGCAACTGCCGGCAGGCGCTGGCCAGCGGCGAGGTCGACTTTCCCCTGGTCGTGAAACCCCGCTGGGGGATGGGTTCAATCGGGATCTTCCACGCCGAAAACGCTGAGGAACTCGATGTCTTCTACGAAAAAACGAAACGGGAAATCGGGCGGAGCTATCTCAAGTATGAATCGCGACAGGACCTGGAACATTGCGTGATTATCCAGCAGAAACTGGCCGGCGAAGAATACGGTCTGAACGTCCTGAACGACCTCGACGGACGGTTTCTTACCTGTGTCCCCATGAAAAAACTCGCCATGCGGGCCGGCGAAACGGACGCGGCGGAGATTGTCGCGGACCATGAACTCCAGCGCCTGGGACGGAAGCTGTCGGAAAGTCTCGGGCACGTCGGCAACCTCGACGTGGACTGCTTCCGGGCCGAGGGGGCCTGCTGCGTCCTGGAGCTGAATTGCCGCTTCGGCGGCCAGTACCCTTTCGTCCACCTGGCCGGCGGCGATTTCCCGGGAGCGCTAGTCGCGATGCTGCGGCACGAGACGGTCCCGGCCCGGATGCTGGTTGCCCGGCCTGGTGTCATCGGGTACAAGGACCTGCGGCCAGTGGTCCTGCACCGATCGGACCCCGGGGGCGGGAGTACCTCTCCCCGTCCATGACCGGCGTTCAGAGTGACAAGGAATCCGAACAGGTGACAAGCGTATGACGACAAGAGCCCGATCGCGAACGATGTTGACCCAGGCGAGGCTGTTTCTGCGGGGTGCAGGGCACGCTCGTAACAACGGCGCTTCGCCGCCCATGAAATAGAGGTCCCTCGGGGCAGCGCGGAATGGTTGATCCGGACGGAAATTCGTTATGGGGGTTACGTCACGAACATCCCCAAGAAAACGTCGAGCCGCTTGGATCCCTCGAAAGCGGGATTTCTGACGGGTGGAGACCGCACGTTGACGCACGGCTACGCGGAGCTGTACGCGAAGCACCTGTCCCGGTTCCTGCAGGCCGGCTCGGACCTCACAATAGTGGAGATCGGCATCCTGCAGAGAACCGGACTGTCCGTTTGGTGCGATCTGTTCCCGGAGGCACGGGTCATCTGGCTGGATATCGACCTCAGCAATTACCAGGGGAATCTGTCCGAACTCAAGCAACGAGGGGCTTTTCAACACAACCAGCCGGAAGTCTTCGAATTCGACCAGTTCCTGGACACACGGAGTACTTGGGCCGGATCCTGCAGGGCCGGCGAATTGATGTGATCATCGATGACGGCTGCCATAACGACCAGGCGATTCTGAACACCTTATAGAGCGTCATCCCTTATCTGGCCTCGTCTTTCGTGTATTTCATCGAGGATAACCGGACGGCGCGAGAGACCATAAAGAATCTCCACCAAACCTACAGGATGGAGAGTCAAGGAGATTTGACGGTTCTTACTGCCCCCTGAAACTGTTCTCAGAGAGAGACCGATGGATTATGAGATCCGACAAGCCCGAATAGGCGATCTGGATGCCGTGTTGACTTTCTGCCGACGTATCTGGCCGGAGAGGGATTACTCGGAATCGACGTGGCCGGCTTGGTTTGGCGACCACAAACGGGTGATTTTGGTTGCTGCAAGAGGGGAGCGGCCAATAGGGGTCATCCGGGGCGAGATGATGTCGTCCTGTGAAGGATGGGTGGAAGGTGTCCGAATCGATCCAGACTATTCTTCCTGCGGTATCGGGAGTCAACTTTTGGCCGAGATCCTTCCGATCCTGAGATCAAGAGGTGCAAAATATATCCGTAGCCTGATTTCAATGGATAACCTGGCATCGCAACGGGTTTTTATAAAAAATCTCTTCCGGTCCCCTCACCGAGTGCGACCGTTTGCGATCAAGCGAAGGACGAAACGAATCGACATCGGGAATTATCCGGCAGAACTGGTGAAACTAGGCCCGCTTGATGGTTCTCTGGCTCTTGGGTTCCTCTCCGACAGGAAGAATTCCCGAAAATGGCGAACATACCTGGAAACCACTGGAAATTTATACTGTTACGATGGTGTTCATTGGCGATACTGGAACAAGGACCATCTGGCGAAACACCTTGAAACCGGCGAGGTCTGGATTTGGGCCGATCCGACACTGCGAGCCATCGCAGTGGTTAGCACAAATGCCATCAGGCCGGGAGTATCGGACGTCGGTCTCTTGGAGGGCTCACGTGAGGCCTGCCGATGCCTTCTAGAGGGGCTGACCCGAAGCGTGATCATGCCAGAAGGAGCCAAGGAGTTCCCTCCTTCTGCCCGCACCTTCCTTCCCCTTGAACTTTCACGAATGCAACGAGCGGCCTGTGACGCCGGATATCAGTCCGACCGGGCCCGTCACAAAGCGATGCACCTGTATGAATGGCACGCAGAAGAGACCTGACAGGAACCAGTACCGCGAACGTTAACCACCCTCGATGATGGTGACGGATTCTTCCCATGAGGATATGGCTTCTCAACGCCAGTGGACAGCTTCCATAAGCAGAACACCAACGCCGTCCCATTCTCACCGGCCGGATGGAGCAGGCGTTGGTCGATCAAAGCTACGAAGTGTCGAGTAGCCATGGTCGGGCAAATTCATCAGTGCGACGTCTTCAAGCCCGCCGCGTATTCCGCCAAAACACAGGGCACATGAATATCTGGTTGCTTAAAATTGGAGAACCGGTGCCGGTTGTCGCCTCTTTTAAAGAGCGTCTGCACCGGTGCGGGATGCTGACTGATTACCTTTCGGAAGGAGGCCACAATGCCACCTGGTGGACATCGACGTTTGACAGGATCAAGAGAGAGAATCTCTACGAACGGGATGTTGTCGTAAATCCCAAGCCGGGTCTCACCATCCGTTTGCTTCATAGCCCTGGATACAGTCAGAGCCTTTCCCTCGCCAGAATTCGGGACCAACGTCATGTGGCAAAGAAATTCCTCAAACACTCTCAGGGACTCCTTCCTCCCGATCTGATTCTTTCCGCCTACCCGACCATCGATCTCTGCAAAGCAGCCATTGTCTATGGAAACAGACACGGCATCCCGGTGATTCTGGACATGCGGGACATGTGGCCGGATATTATCTTCGAGTCGGTTCCGCGAGCGATTCGTCTGCCAGCCAGAATCCTCACCTGGCCCATGATGCGGGATTCGCGATTTGTCTGTTCGAAGGCGTTTGCCATAACAGGAATTACCGAGGAATTCGTCCAATGGGGGTTACACCGAGGAAATCGGCAACGGACACCGCTCGACAGCAGTTTCCCATTGGCCTTCTCAACAAAAGTGCCACCGGCGAAGGACCTGGAGGCGGCTCAACGTTTCTGGGACCAGATGGGAGTCGGGCAGTCCGAACAGGAATTCATTGTGTGTTTCATCGGAACCCTTGGGCATCAATTCGATCTTGGTCCGGTCATCCATGCGGCGCGCATCCTGAAAGACGCCGGTCGCCGTGTTCGATTCGTGATCTGCGGCAGTGGCGATTTGCTGGAATCCCATCGGAAAGCCGTCTGTGGTGATGACACTGTTCTGTTCCCGGGATGGATAGACGCGGCGAAATTATATTCACTTCTCCGCCGCGCTTCCGTGGGACTGGATCCTGTCCCGGATCGATATGACTTTCTTTCGACAATCAATAACAAAGCAATAGAGTACTTCAGTGCCGGGCTTCCAGTCATTTCAAGTCCGAAACGGGGAGTTCTTTTTGAGTTACTCCATCGGGAAAATTGTGGGTTCAGCTATGCTACTGGGAATGCCGAGGAATTGGCTCTTCATATCTCAAGATTGATGGATGATCCCCTTCTGTTGGGACGCATGTCGGAAAATTCACAGCGATCATTTCATTCCTCCTTTGATGCAGATCGCGTATATCGCGGTATGATCAAGCATCTCGAGAAAGTCGTTAAAATCTATAAAGGGCAAGATCACTCGGAGGAATCGAGGAAGAAAGCACCAGTCTCCGAGGTCTTGATACCCTGATGGCGGAACCAATCGAGACCGGGTGTTTTCCTGTTCTGCAGTATCCCAAATGGATTCTATTTTTTAAACGGGCTTTCGACGTGGTCGTGTCTATTGTCGTCCTTTTGCTGGTTTGGCCGCTCCTGCTCTTCGTCGCCTTAGCCGTTAAGCTCTCGGGCCCCGGGCCTGTCTTCTACCGGGGGGTGCGTACCGGACTCCGCGGGATTCCCTTCCGGATCTTCAAGTTCCGCACCATGGTGGCGGACGCGGAACGGTTGGGCGGGCCCACCACGGGGACCCGGGACCCCCGCGTGACCCGGGTCGGCGCCTTTCTTCGGAAGACCAAGTTCGACGAACTCCCCCAGCTCCTCAACGTGCTGCGCGGCGAGATGAGCCTGGTGGGGCCCCGCCCCGAAGTCCCCGAATACACCCGCCGGTACCGGGGGGAAGAGGCCCTGATCCTGAGCATGCGCCCTGGGATCACCGACTACGCGTCGGTGGAGTTCGCCGACCTCGACGACCGGGTCGGGAGCACGGACCCCGACGCGTACTTCCGGGAACACATCCTCCCGCGGAAGAACGCGCTCCGGGTCCTCTACGTGAAGAACTGGTCCTTCACGGGGGACCTGAACATCCTCTGGCGGACCCTGCTCCGGGTCCTGAAGCGGGTCTTCTCACGATGAGCGGCCTCGATCTCATCCAGCCGTGGGACGACGGACCCCGGTTCACCCGCCTGGGGATGGGGTGCTGGGCGATCGGGGGGCACGGATGGGGCAAGGTGGACGACGACGCCTCCGAGCGGGCCCTTCGCCAGGCCCGTGAGCGGGGGGTGACCTTCTTCGACACGGCGGACTGTTACGGCCTGGGCAAGTCGGAGCGGATGCTGCGGGACACCTTCGGGGACGGCCTGCGCTCGCTCTTCGTGGCCTCCAAGGGCGGCGTGCGCTGGAATGACGCCGGGCGGGTCCGGGCAGACTGCTCCCCAACCTACCTGCGGAGCGCCGCGGAGGCCAGCCTGCGCCGCCTGGGCCTCGAACGGCTCCCCCTCTACTACATCCACAAACCGGACGGCTTCACGCCCATCCCCGAGATGGTGGGAGCCTTGGTCCGCCTCCGGGAGGAGGGGAAGATCGGCGAGATCGGGGTGTCCAACTTCTCCGCGGGCCAGTTGGCGGAGGCTCTTTGCGCGGCCCCCGTCCGCTTCGTGCAGAACCCCTTCAACCTGCTGCAGCGGGAGAGCGGCCTCGAACTGGCGGACCTCTGCCGGCGCTCCGGGATCCGGCTGGTCGCCTGGGGGGCGCTCGCCGATGGGCTGCTGAGCGGCAAGTTCAACCGGGAAACCACCTTCGGGGACGACGATCACCGCAGCCGCCTGGCGGCGTTCCAGGGGGAGACGTTCCTCCGGAACCTGCAGGCGGTGGACGCGCTCCGGGAGTTCGCCCACGGACGGGGGGTGACCCTGGCCCAACTGGCCCTGCGCTGGGTCCTGGACGCCTTCCCCTTCACCTGCGCGCTCTTCGGGGTGAAAACCGCGGCCCAGGTGGACGAGAACCTGGGCGCCGACGGCTGGCGGCTGGCGAAGGCGGACATGGCGCGCATCGACGCGTGCGTGGGGCCCTTGCCCCGGACCCGCCTGCCGGAAGGCCCGCGTTGAGGGTCTGGCTGGCCGCCGTCGGCGAACCCCTGCCCATCGACCGGCCGGGGGGGGAGCGGCCCCTGCGCATGGGGTTGATCGCCCGGGAGCTGGCGCGCCGCGGACACGCGGTCACGTGGTGGACGTCCACCTTCGACCACGCGGCGAAGCGCCAGCGCTTTCGGGAAGATCGTGACCTGCAGCCCTCCCCCGGGCTCCGGCTGGTCCTTCTCCGGAGCCGGGGATATCGCCGCAACATCTGCGTGGGCCGGCTGCTGGACCACCGGGGCCTTGGCCTTGCATTCCGCCGGAAGACGGCGTGCGAGCCCCCGCCCGACGCGGTCCTCGCCAGTCTCCCCCCCCTGGAGATGCCCTGGGAAGCCTGCCGGTACGCCCGCCGGCACAGGGCGCCATTCTTCGTCAACGTGAGCGACACCTGGCCGGACGCGTTCTTCAAGCTCGTCCCGCCCCGGGCGCTCCCCGTCGTCCGCCTGCTCTGCCGGCCTTTCACCCGGATGGCCCGGCAAACCTGCGCCGGGGCGGCGGGGATCCTGTCGATCTCCCGGGACTACCTGGCGTGGGGGCTGGGCATGGCCGGGCGGGAACGGCGGGCGGCGGACGGGATCTTCCCCCTGGGCTACGACCCGGTGGGGCTTTCACCCGGGGAGCGGGCACGGCTCACCGACCAGTGGGTGGGCGCCGGCGTGGACCCGGGCCGTTTCGTCTGCTGCTTCTTCGGGACCTTCAGCCCGCTCCGGGACGTCGAAACCGTGATCGAGGCGGCCCGGGTGCTGGAACGGGCGGGGGAGAGGGACTTCCAGTTCGTCCTCTGCGGCGGCGGGGATTCCCTGGGAAAATGCCGGATAGCCGCCGCGGGAACCGCCTCGGTTCTCCTCCCCGGCTGGGTGGAGGCCCGTGACATCGCGGTCCTCATGGGCTTGTCGAAAGCAGGGTTGGTCCCGTATTCCCGGCGTGCCACCCAGTCCCTCCCCAACAAGCCCTTCGAGTACTTCTCGGCCGGCCTTCCCGTCCTCTCGAGCCTGGGGGGGGAACTGGCCGAACTGGTTGAGGAGAGCCGGTGCGGGTTGCCGTACGAGCCCGGGGACGTGGCCGGTTTCCTGGGCGCCCTGCGGCAGCTCCGGGACGATGAACCGGGGCGCCGGGCCATGGGGGAGAGGGCGCGGGGACTCTTCGAGGAGCGCTTCTCGGCCCGGGTGATCTACCCTGCCCTGGTGGAACACCTGGAGCGGTGCGTCTCGGAACACACGGACTGTGATGGAGGAGTTCCGTAAATGATCAGGCCCTGTGAAACACCCCATGGACCCGAATCAGGGATTTTCCTCACCAATCCCCGAAACAAACCGCACGAGCGAAGAAGACAGGAGACAGGGATCAGGAGACTGGAGATGGCGTCCGGCAGAATTCCGGTGAGCAGAGACAGTTCTTCTCCATGCGGCCGTGCCCTGGTGAGAGAAATTCCGGAAGGAACTCTCACGGAGGCGCAGAGGCACGGAGAAGACGCAACGGGGGTTGCGGGCTCTCCATCGGAACATTCCCCTCGAACCGCTCCCGGCCGCCGTCTCGAGAGATCGGCCCCAAAATCTTGCTCGACTTGGCAACTCTTTTACTTTGAAGATATTACAGCCAACTACTACAGCCTTGAAAGGAGGCCCGCCTCATGACCCATCCGCCTGAGTTACTCTTGCGGCTTTACGAGACCATGGTCCTCATCCGGACCGTGGAAGAGAGTTTCGTCGAGCCCATCCTGTCGGGGGAGGTCCGCTGCCCCTGCCACCTCTATTCCGGGGAGGAGGCCATCGCGGCCGGCATTTGCGCGGCCCTGACCGAGCGGGACGCCGTTTTCGGCACCCACCGATCCCACGGGCACTTCCTGGCCAAGGGCGGCAGCCTCGACGCGATGGTGGCGGAGGTGTACTGCCGGGAAAGCGGGTGCTGCGGGGGACGCGGCGGTTCGATGCACCTGGTCGACCCCGCCGTGGGGATGCTGGGGGCCGCCCCCATCGTGGCGGGAACCATCCCGCTGGCCCTGGGCGCCGCCCTCGCGTCAGACATCCGGGAGGACGGCACCGTGGCCGTGGCCTTCTTCGGCGACGGCGCCGCCGGCGAAGGCGTCCTGTACGAGTCGCTGAACTTCGCCGCCCTCAAGCGCCTGCCGCTGATCTTCGTCTGCGAGAACAACCTCTACTCCACGCACCTCCCCCTCCGGGAGTGCCGGGTGGAGCGGCCCATCGCGGAGGTGGCCCACCCCTTCGGGATCACGGCGAAAACCCTGGACGGGAACGACGTCCTGGCCGTGCACGAGGCGGCCCTGGAGGTGGTGAGGGAGTGCCGGGAAGGCCGGGGCCCCGTGTTCCTGGAGTGCCTGACGTACCGTTTTAGAGGCCACGTGGGGCCTGACGACAACATCCAGGGCTCCCACACCGACATCCGGCCGGCCGAGGAGGTCGCCCGCTGGCTCCAGCGGGACCCCATCCTCCTCCTGGAGGGGAAACTGAAGTCCTCCGGTCTTCTCGACGACGCGAAAATCGGGGAAGTCCGCCAGGCCGCCGCCGTCCGGGTGGCCCAAGCCCACGCCCGGGCGACGCGCGCGGCGTTCCCGGAGGCAAAGGAGTTGCTGCACCATGTCTAACCCGATGCCCGGCAGATCCTTGAGTTTCAGCCTCGCCATCAACGAGGCGCTGCACCAGACGATGGCGGCCGACCCCCGGGTCATCCTCCTGGGACAGGGGGTAAAGAGCCCCTGGTACGTCGGCAACACCGCCCTCGGCTTGCTGGAGCGCTTCGGAGAAAAGCGGGTCATCGACACCCCGGTCTCCGAGAACGCCATGACGGGGGCCGCGGTAGGCGCCGCCATCGCCGGGATGCGCCCGGTGGTGGTCCACCCCCGGATGGACTTCATGTTCTACGCCTTCGACCCCATCATCAACGAGGCCGCCAACTGGCGCTACATGAGCGGGGGGCGCTCCCGGGCGCCGGTGGTCTTCTGGGGCATCATCAACCGGCGCGGCGAGCAGGCCGCCCAGCACTCCCAGGCCATCCAGGCCATGTTCGCCCACGTCCCGGGCCTGAAGGTGGTGATGCCGTCGACCCCCGCCGATGCGAAAGGGCTGATGGTGGCGGCCATCCGTCATGACGACCCCGTGGTGTTCATCGACGACCGCCTGCTGCACCGCACGGTGGGGGAGGTCCCCGAGGCGGTGTACGAGGTGCCCATCGGGAAAGGGGTTGTCCGCCGGGAGGGAGCGGATGTCACCGTCGCCGCCTGCTCCTCGCTGGTCACCGAGGCTCTGGAAGCTGCCGCGGCCCTGGCCGGGGAGGGCATCGGCCTGGAAGTCATCGACCTGCGGTCGGTCAAGCCCTTTGACGGGGCGTTGATCCTCGAATCCATCCGAAAGACCGGACGCCTGGTGGTGGCCGACCCGGGATGGGCCTCTTTCGGGGTCTCCGCGGAAATCGCCGCCTTCGCCGCGGAGAAGGGGTTCCGGGTTCTGAAGGCCCCCGTGGCCCGGGTGGCCCTCCCCGACTGCCCCGCCCCGGCGGCCCGGACGCTGGAAGAAGCGTACTACCCGAACCGGGGGGACATCGCCGGAGCGGTCCGAAGAACCCTCGCGAAGTAGGCGGCCGCCCTTCGACGCCCCCGGGGAGGGAGGGTTTTCCCGTCCATCCCCGAGGGCGTTTGTTGCGTAAGCGGGCAGGCGCCGTGAACCGACCGTCACCACGAACCACACGAACGGGGGGTGGGGCCGGATTCGAACCACAAATTCAAACCACTAATCGACACTAATCTACACTAAATAACGAACCCGGGCCGTTCCTCCCTGACACCCGCCCCCTGACACCCATTATGCTACAATATAATCGTGCACGGCCTTTTCGGAGGTGAACCTTGACAACCTCGATGGAAACCCTATTGGAAACCCTGTCCCACGAACTGCGGATTCCCGAGGAGGACCTTCTCCGGGAAGGGATGCGGGCCCTGCTCGAGCGTCAGTTGAGGGACGTCAAAGTCGGGATCTTCGAGATCACGGGTCGGTACGGTGTCGCATCGGTAGAGGAGATGGAATCCCTCTACAGGCAGGGGACCCTGGACGAAGCCCTGTCGCTGAAGGATTTCCAAAGACTCGATCATCTGGAGTACAAGCGGGACCAACTCATCCGCCTTCTCGCGTCGGTCGCATGAGCCGCGTCAACGTCTCACAGCTTGTTGAAATGGCCCTCGTCGAGTTTTCGGATATCGTCATCGACGCATTTGTTCCAGGTCCGAACGAGCTGCGAATCTTCCTTGTGGAGGGAAGTTACCTGGATGCCTGGTACTCCTTGAAGCTCGAAGGGCGGTTCAGCCTGCACTGGGAGCGCCGCGCCATCGACGGCCGGATCTACCGACATGACAACGCACCCCATCTCCGATGGCAGACTGTTTCCTCCTTTCCCCTGCACTTTCATGACGGGGATGAAGAGACCGTCACCACCAGCGACCTCCACCCCTTACCTGAGAACGCTCTGCGTGAGTTCCTGTGCTTCATCCGGAAAACAATCGAGACCCCTTCCCGCCCTGTATCGGACTAAAACCGTTTTCGATCAACTTCTTCTCCTCATCCAGCCCATGACGCCCGCCGCTCGACACCCGAGACCCGACACCTTCCACTCGACATCCACTATGCTACAATGTAATCGTGCCCGGCCCTTTCGGAGGCGAGCCTTGCCGGCCACACCGGTTCATTGTGTGATTGGAGGCCAAGATGTCACCCATGATTTCCATCGAGATCCCCCGCGAGGTGATCCATGCCACCCGGATGAAGCCGCTCGAGTTGAAACAGGAACTGGCGATCCACCTTTTCCAGCAAGGGAAGCTTTCCTTCGGCCTGGCCCGCGAGATGGCGGGTTTGTCGGTCTGGACGTTTCAGCAGTTGCTGGGCAGCCGGGGCATCCCCGTCCACTATGACCTCGAGGATTACGAGGAGGACCTGAAAACCCTGAAGGGGATGGGCCGGATATGAGGGTGGTGAGCAACTCCTCCGCCTTGATCAACCTGGCGCGTATCGGCAAGCTGGCCCTGTTGCAGGAACTGTACGGCGAGATCATCGTTCCCGAAGCGGTCTGGAGAGAGGTCGTCGTGGAGGGGGCCGGACAACCGGGGGCAGAAGACGTCGGGTCTGCTCCGTGGATTCGGAGGAAAGCCGTCACGAACCAGCAACTGGTGCACGCCTTGGAACAGGACCTTGATGCGGGAGAGGCGGAGGCCATCGCCCTGGCGTTGGAAACCGGGGCGGAGCTGCTGTTGATGGACGAGCGCCTCGGGCGGGAAACCGCGAACCATCTGGGGCTTCGATATACAGGACTGATCGGCGTTCTGGTCGAAGCCAAGCACAAAGGTATCATCCAATCCGTGCGGAGCTGTCTGGATTCCCTGCGGGATTCTGCCGGATTCCGAATATCCGAGGCGCTTTACGCCAGGGTGCTGCAGGATCATTCCGAATCCTGAAACCCTAAACCTCGCCCCCCCGCCTCACCCCGTTTCCCGGCCTGCGCTCCCTCCTGCCCCTCCCCGACACCCGACACCCGACACCCGACACCTTTTCATCGAGGCAACCATGCTCAAACTCGGCTCCCGAACCGCCTGGGTCCTGCAATCCGAGATCCGGGCCATGTCCATCGAATGCGACCGCGTGGGGGGGATCAACCTCTCCCAGGGCGTCTGCGACACCGAGGTCCCCTTCCCTGTCCGCGAAGGCGCGAAGCGGGCCATGGACGAGGGCGTCAACACCTACACCCGCTACGACGGACTGGAGGCCCTCCGCACGGCGATCGCGGACAAGCAGAGCCGCTTCACGGGCTGCGCGTACGACCCCGAGACCGAGGTGATTGTCAGCGCCGGCGCCACGGGGGCCCTCTACTGCGCCTGCCTGGCCCTCCTGGACCCCGGGGACGAGGTGGTGCTCTTCGAGCCGTACTACGGTTACCACCTCAGCACCCTGGTGGCCACGGGGGCGGTCCCGGTGTACGTCCGACTGGCGGAGCCCGCCTGGGCCTTTTCGGACCCCGACCTCGAGGCGGCCCTCACGTCCCGGACGCGGGCCGTCCTGGTGAACACGCCCGCCAACCCCTCCGGCAAGGTCTTCACCCGGGCGGAGCTGCTCCGGATCGCGGCCTTCGCCGAGGCCCACGACCTTTTCGTCTTCACCGACGAGATCTACGAGCACTTCCTCTACGACGGGCGGGAACACCTTTCCCCCGCCGCGCTCCCCGGGATGCGGGAGCGGACGATCACCGTCTCCGGCCTGTCGAAGACCTTCAGCATCACCGGGTGGCGGATCGGCTACTGCCTCTGCGATGCGCGGTGGGCCCGGGCCATCGGCTACTTCAACGACCTCGTATACGTCTGCGCCCCGGCGCCATTGCAACTCGGGGTGGCCGAGGGGTTGCGCGCCCTGGGCGGGGAGTACTACCAGGGGCTCTCGGTGGAGTATTCGTTGAAGCGCGACCTTATCTGCGGGGCGTTGCAGCAGGCCGGGTTAGCCCCGCACGTCCCGCAGGGCGCCTACTACGTCCTGGCGGACCTTTCCCGCCTCGACGGGCGAACGAGCAAGGAGAAGGCCATGGCGCTCCTGGCGTCGACGGGGGTGGCCTGCGTCCCGGGCGAGGCGTTCTACCACGACGACGCGGGGGAAAACCTGGGGCGCTTCTGCTTCGCCAAGGAGACGCCGGTCCTGGAAGAGGCGTGCCGGCGGCTGGGGGAAATCAGGCTGTAGGCTGTGGGCTGTAGGTTCGGAGGGGGGCGGATTCGGGTGGATTTCCCTGGGCCCCTTCAGCCTATCGACCTTTCGACTGCGACAGCGATGGCGATACCGATTCCGATACCGATATTTCCGGACATAAAGCCTACAGCCTGAACCGCTACAGCCTTTTTCAACCACGAACCACACCAACCACACGAACGGGGGCCGGGGCCGGACTCGAACCACTGATGCGAGCCACAAATTCAAACCACTAATCTACACTAATTTACACTAATTCGGGAACCCTGGGCATTGCTCTCCGACACCCGAGACCCGAAACCCGACACCCGAGACCTGAGACCTGACACCCGCCTCCCGACACCCACTATGCTACAATGTGATCGTGCCCGGCCTTTTCGAACCGGTTGCCGATCGCGGGACAGGTTGGGTCGATGGTGTTCTTTCCAGTGTTTCCAGGATAACAGAAGCGTGAGTGTTACCCGCAACCTAACAGTGGGTTACGTAATAAAGCGAGTTCTTTTACAGATCTTGCGAGTTTGTAGGACAAAGGAGACAGGATGCCAACCATCAGCATGTTCTACGGGATCATCGTCAGAATGCTGTTCATGGACAACCAACGGCACAATCGCCCGCACATCCATGCCGAGTACCAGGGTACACAGGCCGTATTGTCAATTCCGGAAGGCGAATTGATGGAAGGCGAACTGCCGGGGAAAAAGCTACGTTTGTTACAGGCCTGGATCGACATTCATGAGGAGGAGCTCATGGCGGACTGGTCTCTGGCCGTTCGAGGCGAGCCGGTCTTCCCGATCGAACCGCTTCGTTGAGGAGTGTTGCCATGATCGAAGTACGTTCCGTGGAGGCGGCGGCGGATCATCTGCTCTACCTGACCTTCAGCAACGGGGAGATCCGGTGTTTCGACGTGAAGCCTTACCTGGGACTCACGGTTTTTCACCGCCTCCGGAACCCGGCTTTTTTCTCCCTGGCCCGGCTGGATTATGGGACCGTCACCTGGCCCGGGGACATCGACATCGCCCCGGAGACGCTCTACCACGAGTCACAGCCCCTAACCGGACGGACGGAGGCCCAGGTCATTGTCGAGCACACCGGTTGAAGGACTTTCGATCCATCCGGGATCTCTCGCGCAGAGGCGCCGGGACGCGGAGCGGAGGGGCAACGGATTCGAACCACTAATCTGCACTAATCTGCACTAATCTGCCTGATCTGAAATGCCTTGGCTGGCCTCCCCTCCCCGACCCCCGACACCCGACCCCTCCTTCTCCACCACCCCCTGTGCTACGATGAAGACGTCCCTTCCCTCCTACAGGCAAACCGCGCTGTCGCCGAGGGGACCCGCGACCGGTAATTTACAGCCGTTTCTATCGGTCACCTATCGAAAGGGGTCAGGCCATGAGCGTTCACGTTGAGTTCCCGGACGAACTGCTGACGGCGGTAGGCGAAGAGCCGAAAGCGTTTTCGCGGCAGGTGATGCTTTTCACCCTCGGTCATCTCTACGAGCAAGGGCGCATCTCCGCCGGCCTGGGCGCACAGGTCCTGGGGTGTGACCGGCTCGAATTCTATCACTTGCTGAGTGAGGCAGGCTTCTTTGTCATAGACTACCCTGCCGAAGAACTCGACCGCGAAGCCGTGACAAGCCGCCAGATCGCAGAGACGAGGCGCTCGCGATACCCGGAGACGGATGGGTGTACCATGAAGGGGTGGGCGGATTGATGACCCGCAGGGGGTGGCAATGGCTGAGGTTCTTCAAATTACAATCCCGGAAGACGTCAGGGCCAGGCTGAATCGTACGCCCGAGGAGATGGGCAGAGATCTGAGGCTCTATGCCGCGTTGATGCTTTTCCGCCTGGGCAAGCTTTCGTCCGGAGCGGCCGCCGAACTCGCGGGTGTGCCCCGGGTGGACTTCCTGGACCTTTGCGCGGAATACGGTCTCACGGTGTCGGCCCTTTCCGTCGCGGACCTTCACCAGGAAACGGCGGCGTGGGGCCCCCCCGCATCGTCTTTATCGCCGCCGACAGGCGGTCAGGCTGAAGGCGGGTCGGCCGCAGGTCCGGAGAGCGGCGGATTCGAGAGGGTTTGATTGAACCTCTTCAGCCTTTTACGAGGTGGACCCTGACGACCTCGATGGAAACCCTTCTGGAAACCCTGTCCAACTCGCCCGCCTGCTCGCTTTGGTAGCGTGAGCCGCGAGGATCGCGCGTTGCGGGAAGACCGTCCGGACAATCTCTCGCGCTGAGGCGCCGAGGCCGCGGAAGCGGGGCGGAACACGCACGTCATCCCGCTGGGCCCGGGTCGGGTCTTCTCCGCGGGCTCCGTGCGAGCGCTGCACAGATTGAACTCCTACGGAGTTCCGGGGCTCAGCCACACGCTTTGCTACACTAATTGCACTCCTGACGGAGTGCGGGTGCCGAGGCGGAGTGCGGTTGTCGAGGCGGCGCGCTGCATCTGCACCGATGGCACTTCCGATGCGTCCGCTTCGCGCCTTCGCGGCTTGGCGGGAGATAATCCGGATGAATCGCTCGCGGAGGAAAATGCCCGATCCGAAGAGAAGATTGAGAGAATTTACCTCTTCCCCAACGATGACGAGATCCGTTTTGTGGAACTGGATGAATCCATGATCGAAAGTAGGGGGAAACAATGAACCCTCATGAACGGGACCTTTCGGAATCGGCCAGAGAGTCCTTGAGGGGACGGGGGCGGGGCGAGGGGTTGAACGGGAGGCTCCTCGAATCGAGGACGGAAGACCTGGACCTCGAGGGAGAGCGGCCCGTCTCGCCCGCTGCGGGAAAAAGGGCTGGCGGGCGTGGAGGGGTACCGGGATGCCTTCTACCGCTCGGTGCTGCTACCGTGGAAGCTGGCGGGGTACGCCGCGTACCTGAAGCGGCGGACGGCGTGGAGCGACCTGGGGGTGCTGTGGCGGACGGCGGTGGCGGTGGTGATCCCGTCGCGGACGCCGACGCCGAATTTTAACCACGAACCACACCAACCACACGAACGGGGGGCGGGGCCGGGTTCGAACCACTGATGCTAACCACAAATTCAAACCACTAATCTACACTAATTTACACTAATCCGAGAACCCGGGCCGTTCCTACCTGGCACCTGACACCTGACACTCTGCACCTGACCCCTGACACCCCTGACACCCCGACACCCTGACACCCCGACACCCGACATCCGACACCCGGCACCTTGTACGCTAACAAGTAATCGTGTCCAGCCTTTTCGAACCGGTTGCCGATCGGACCGCTTCGGTGAGGAGGGTTGCCATGATCGAGATCCCCCGGGAGGTGATTCATGCCATCCGGATGAAGCCGCTCGAACTGAAACAGGAACTGGCGATCCACCTTTTCCAGCAGGGCAGGCTTTCCTTTGGTCCGGCCGGCGAGGCGGAACGGAGATCGGCGTCGAAAATCCGGAAATGGATGGTTGATTTTCAGCCATTCACTGGTTGATAATACAAGCATGATTCGGCGCAATATCACCGACAATCTCCTGGCGGCCCTCTCGGACAGCCCCGTCGTGCTGTTGAACGGCGCCCGGCAGACCGGCAAGAGCACGCTCGTGCAGGACCTCATCAAGGGAGGGTACCCGGCCCGGTACCACACCCTGGACGATCCCTCCGTGCTCTCCACGGTGAACAACGACCCGGCCGGTTTCCTGGCCGCCCAGCGCGGGCCGGTCGTCATCGACGAAGTGCAGCGGGCTCCGGGCTTGTTCATGGCCCTCAAGGCGGAGGTCGACCGGGACCGCCGGCCAGGGCGTTTCCTGCTCACCGGCTCCGCGAATGTCCTGCTCCTTCCCTCCCTGGCGGAGTTCCTCGTCGGAAGGATGGAAATCCTTGCCCTGTGGCCCTTTTCCCGCGGAGAGCGGGCGGGGGTCCGGGAGACCTTCATCGACGCGGTTTTCGCTTCCGCCCCGCCCGCCTACCCCCCCCCACCCGGGGACGAGGAACCCCTGTTCGAGAGCGTCCTCCGGGGTGGATATCCCGAAGCGCTCCGCCGAACCACGGCGGCCCGGCGGCGGGCCTGGTTCGGTTCCTACCTGACGACCCTTCTCCAGCGGGACGTCCGCAGCTTGGCCAACATCGAGGGTCTCCTGACCCTGCCGCGACTGCTCGCCCTCCTGGCGACCCGCGCCACCGGCCTCGTGAACTATGCGGAGTTCTCCCGGACGGCGGCCCTTCCCCAGAGCACCCTCAAACGGTACCTGGCGCTCCTGGAAACAACCTTCCTGGTGCGCCACCTCCCGGCCTGGTCCGGCAACCCCGGCAAGCGCCTGGTCAAGGCGGCGAAACTCGTCCTGTGCGACAGCGGCCTGATGGCGCACCTGCTCGGGGCCGCCGCGGAGGGCGAGCCGGCGGAGGCCTGCCGGGGCCCGCTCCTGGAGAATTTCACGGCGGTGGAGTTGATCAAGCAGGCGACCTGGAGCCGCACGGAACCCCGGCTGTTCCACTTCCGGACCGCCGCGGGACAGGAAGTGGACCTGGTGCTGGAGGATGCCGCGGGGAGGGTCGTCGGCATCGAGGTGAAGGCCAGGAGCCGGGTCGGGGCCCGCGACTTCGACGGGCTGCGCCAGCTGGCGGAAGCGGCGGGGGGGGACCGTTTCGTCCGGGGTGTTGTGCTTTACACGGGGCAACAGGACGTCCCGTTCGGCCGGGGCCTCGTTGCGCTGCCGGTGGACGCCTTGTGGCGGCTGGGGACGTTATGAGCAATCCAACCACGAAATACACGGGCGGGATTCAGGGCAGAGGCACGCTGTTCGAGACGGCAACCCCGCTTCGGTTCCGGACCTAAACCCCTTCAGCCTAAACCGCTAACAGCCTATTCAAACCACGAAACACACCAACCACACGAACGGGGGCCGGAACCATGGGTCACGGCCGCGGAATCCAATCACCAATTCAAACCACTAATCTACACTGATTTACACTAATCTGAAATCCCTTGACAGGCATACCCGATACTCGAGACCCGAACAGAAGACAACCGCTATTGATGGGATCGCAGAAAGTCGGAGATTCAGGATTTTGTGTGTCTTAACTCCTTTGTTTGTCCGCCGCCCTGGAGGGCGGCGCCACTTTTTGCGACAGCATCAATCTTCACTGACCGGACCGATCCGGATGGGATTCGATCTCAATGGCTGACACGGTGGCGACGGCATTGGCGGGGGGGGCTTCACTGGGGAAAGTGCCCGGGGGGGCGGCGCTGGCGCTTTTGGTGCGGACGAAGGCCACCCTGGCGAAGGCGTCGGAGGTGCTGGACGGCGCCGGGGTGCCCTGGGTGGTGCTCAAGGGGCCGCAGCTGGCCTGCACGGTCTACCCGAGCCCGGTGGACCGCGACTGGGTGGACCTGGACCTGCTGGTGCCCCCGGCGCGCTTCGCCGCGGCGACGGCGGCCCTGGCGGGGGCGGGCTTCGCCCCGCTGCCCGGGGAGCCGGGGCGGGCGGCCACCGAGGCGCGCTTTTACCACGCGGCGCTGGAGGGGCCCCACGGGCTGCCGGTGGAGCTGCACCGGGACCTGTGCTCCCAGAAGCGCTACCCCGTGGACGTGGACGCGATGCTCCGGCGCGCCGTCGCCTTCGACTTCCTGGGCCTGCCCGCCCGGGGGCTGGGCGCCGAGGACCTCCTGCTGCACCTGTGCCTCCACATGGCGGGGTCCCACTTCAACGTGGCCCGCAAGCACGTGACGGACCTGGCCCGGGTCGCGGCGCGGCTGCCGCTGGCGTGGCCCGTGTTCCTCGAAGGGGCCGCCGCCGCCCGGTGCCGGGTGGGGGCCTTCTACGCGCTGACGGCCGCCGTGCGCCAGGACGGGGCGGCGGTGCCGGGGGCGGTCCTGGCGGCGCTCGAACCCTCGGCGCGGCGCCGGCGGTGGCTGGACCGTCACCTCGACCCGGCGGCCTTCCCGGTGAGCCGCCTCGCGGCGGGGGGGGCCTGGGCGGCCCGGTGGAAGCTGGGCTTCGCCCTCATGGACCGGGTGCGGGACTGGCCGGGGGTGGCGCTGCGGTATTTGGGGGTGCGGGGGATGGATGTGGTGAAGAGGCTGTAGGCTGTAGGGGTTTAGGCTGTAGGGGTTTAGGCTGTAGGTCCGGAGGGGAACCCTTCGGTATCGGGGTCGGAAAGGGGTTTAGGCTGTAGGGGTTTAGGCTGTAGGTCCGGAGGGGAACCCTTCGGTATCGGGGTCGGAAAGGGGTTTAGGCTGTAGGGGTTTAGGCTGTAGGTCCGGAGGGGAACCCTTCGGTATCGGTATCGGTATCGGGGTCGGTATCGGAATCGCAGTCGCAATCGCAGTCGCAATCGCAATCGCCGTCGCCGTCGCAATCGCCGTTGCCGTCGCAATCGCCGTCGCCATCGCAATCGGAGCCGCGCGCGTAAGCAAGCGGTCAGATTTTCAACTCGAAACCGTTCGGTTTAAACTCCAACCCGGACACCCCGAAGAAGGGACCCCGAAATACACGCAAGATCGAACGGGATTCCGGGGCCCGGGCACGATGTTCACGACGGCCACGATCGAAGAAGACAGAATCCAGAATCCAGAATACGGGATCAAGAACACGGGAGTCAGCGGCGGGGAGACCGCAAGAAAGAGTCCTGTGACCGGAGAGATCGTTTGTCTGGTTCACGGCACCTCTTCCCCGTGCCTCGGGGAGAGGAATTCCGGAGGGATCTCTCACGGAGGCCCCGAGGCACGGAAAAGTGCAGATTGTCCTTGAGAGAATCAGCAATCCGCAGGATTCTTCTCCGTGCCTCTGAGAGAGAGCTTCCGGAAGCTTTCTCCGGGAGGCGCGGCGATTTGGTGAAGGCGAACTTTCGTGCCCTTTGGCCGTATCCCTGGCGACCCGTTCTTCTTGGCGAACTTGGCGCCTTGGCGAGATCCTGATCCGGATCGATTCTCGCCAAGGCGCCAAGACCGCAAAGAAAGACGGCATAGCCGCAACTTCCGTTCCCGGCGGACGTTTTTAGGGATCGACCCCGCGGGCTTGCGCGATGGGGAAACGAGTTTCGTTTTCAGGTACCCGGGGGTGGGTCAGGGATGTTGCCCGGGAGAAGCGGTTTGGGGAGGCAAGCGGGATCGGCAACATGAGGGTAACGCGCAACCGTGTGAGCGGCTGAACCCTTTTACGATGGCGGTGGCGGTAGCGATGGCGGTGGCGATGGCGAATGGCGGTGGCGGTGGCGAATGGCGATGGTGACGGCGATGGCGACGGCAATGGCGAATGGCGATGGTGACGGCGATGGCGAATGGCGATACCGATTGCGAGACCGATTGCGATACCGATACCGATTCCGACCCCGATAAAATCCGTTCCGACCTTCAGCCTAACAGCCTTCAGCCTAACAGCCTTCAGCCTAACAGCCTTCAGCCTACAGCCTAAACAGCTCTTCAACAAACAAAGGACTTGCACAAGAGCCTCCGAAAGGTGTACTATGGAACTTCACGACGACCCTGAGTTTGGGGGACAGGGCTAGATGATGACGCTTCGGCAGGTGATGACGCCGACGCCGTGGAAGCGGCGCTTCGGTTTCCTGGCGGGGGACCTCGTCCTCATCGCCGGGGCGTTCACCCTGAGCTTCCTGCTGCGCTTCGACTTCCACCTCCCGCCCGACTTCAGCTTCTTCGCTTCCCGGTGGCTGCCCCTCTTCGCCCTGGTCCAGGTGGTGCTGCTGCGGCGCTTCGGGCTCTACCGCTGCGCCTGGTCCTACGTGGGCCTCAAGGAGATGGCGGGCCTGCTGACGGCGGCGGCGCTGTGGACCGCCGTCTTCTTCGCGGTGGTCCAGGGGGCCCAGTGGACGGCCACCCTCCGCGTCCCCCCCCGCAGCGTGGTGCTGCTCCACGGGGTCTTCTCCGCGCTGCTCATCGCCGCCTACCGCATCGCCCGGCGGGTGTGGCGGGAGGTGCTCAGGGAGCGGCACTCCGGCCAGCGGGCGCTGATCATCGGCGCCGGCCCCACGGGGGAGCGCCTGGCGCGGGAGCTGCTCCGGGACCCCGACAGCGTCTTCCACCCCGTGGCCTTCGTGGACGACGACCCCGTCAAGGACCAGGCCTTCATCCACGGGGTCCCCGTGGCCGGAACCCTGGCGGAGATCCCCTCGGTGGTGAAGGCCTTCGACGTGGAGGCGGCCGTCATGGCCATCACCTCCGCCAAGCACACCCTCGTGCAGGGGCTGTGGGACACCCTCACCGCCTGCGGGGTGCGCACCCTCAAGGTGGTCCCCCCCATCGCGCGGCTCCCCGAGCAGTCGGTGTCGGTCCGGGACCTCCACGACCTCAACATCGAGGACCTGCTCTACCGGGAGCCGGTGGAGACCGACGCGACGGCCATCCGGGGCTTCCTGGCCGGCAAGCGGGTGCTGGTGACGGGGGCGGCGGGGTCCATCGGCTCGGAGATCACCCGGCAACTGCTGCGCCACGGGCCCGCGGCGGTGATCGTCTTCGACGTGGACGAGACGGGGGTCTACGACCGGCTGGCGGAGCTGAACCGCCTGCGCCCCCCCGAGCTCGCCGTCCACCCCTTCGTGGGGGACGTGCGGAAGCCCCGCTCGGTGGACGCCGTCTTCCGCGCCCACCGGCCCCAGGTGGTGTTCCACGCCGCGGCCTACAAGCACGTTCCCATGATGGAGGCCTTCCCCGAGGAGGCGCTGGAGACCAACGCCGGGGGGACCCACACCCTGGGCCGCGCCGCGCTGGTGCACGGGGTGGAGCGCTTCGTGAACATCTCCACCGACAAGGCGGTGAACCCCACCTCGGTGATGGGGGCCTCCAAGCGCCTCGCCGAGGCGGTCTGCAGCACCCTCAACGCCCTGGACGGGACCCGCTTCGTCTCGGTGCGCTTCGGCAACGTCTTAGCCAGCCGGGGCAGCGTGGTGCCCCTCTTCCTCGACCAGATCCGGCGCGGGGGGCCGGTCACCGTCACCCACCCCGAGATGTCCCGCTACTTCATGACCATCCCCGAGGCGGTGAACCTGGTCTTCCAGGCGGCGGCCATGGGGGCGGGCGGGGAAGTCTTCGTCCTGGACATGGGGGAGCCGGTGAAGATCCTCAAGCTGGCGGAGGACCTGATCCGCCTCAACGGCATGGAGCCGAGGGAGGACATCCCCATCGCCTTCACCGGCCTGCGGCCCGGCGAGAAGCTCTTCGAGGAACTCCTCACCGCCGAGGAGGGGACCGTCTCCACCAGCCACGCCAAGGTCTTCGTGGCGCGCCAGCCGTCCCGCTTCTCCGGGGCGGAACTGGAGGCGATGCTGCGCGAGATGGCCGACGCCGTGGCCGGGGGGGCCGAGGCGATCCGGGCGTTTCTGGCGAAGAACGTGCCGTTCTATCGGGGGGGGGGAGGGGCAGGCTGAAGGCGGTTAGGCTCTGAGATGCAAGTGCATTGACAGATCGCGCGAGGCATTGGGGTCGATCGCTGGCGAGGTCATCCAGGAGGGGAAGTCGCGGCGGATGCGGTCCTCCTTTGCGAGCTTGGCGCCTTGGCGAGAGTCGATCCGGATCCGGGTCTCTCAAAAAGTCCTTTTCTCTCACAGAGGCACAGTGGCACGGAGAGATGCAAATCGTATTTAATAGAATCAACAATCCTTATGATTCTTCTCCGTGCCTCTGTGAGAGTGTTTCCGAAAGCTCACCCCCGGCGGCGGGGCGACCCGGTGAAGGCATGCTTTCAGACCCCCTGGACGTTACCTTCCAAGCCCTGGCATAGTTTGCGAGATTCTGATATACTGATTTACGGAATCTGGTGTGGGAGGTCAGCATGCGCGAGAGCATCGCCGTGTCGGCACGGGGGCAGATCACCCTGCCGGCCGGAATGCGCCGGCGGTTGGGCATCGAGGCAGGCGGCGTCCTGATCGCCGAGGAGGACGACGGAAAGATCATCCTCCGGCCGGCGGCGACCCTGGAGATCGAGACCTACAGCGACTCCGACATCGAGCGCTGGAACGCCGAAGACCGTCTCGACGACGCCGAGCGCCAGTCCATTCTGCAGCGCCTCGTGAAATAGGCCATGCCCCTCCTTCTTTTTCTGGACGCCAACGTGCTCTTCACGGCGGCGCACAATCCGTCGGGGAAAGCGGCCCTACTGGTAGAACTCGGGGTCCGGGGGCACTGGAAGGTCATGACGTCCGCCCTGGCCGTCCACGAAGCGCGCCGGAACCTGGGCATCAAGTACACCGGCAGCCTGCCCCGGCTTGACGCGCTTCTCCCGGCCCTGAGGATCGTTGCCTCCGATTCCGGTTCAGCCTGCCCTCTTGATCTCCCCGAGAAGGACAGGTCGATTTTCCTCTCAGCCCTCCGGTTCAAGGCGACGCACCTGTTGACCGGCGACCTGCGGCATTTCGGGCCGTTGATCAACGACCCGGCGAAGACCTGCGGGGTGACGGTCATGACGGTGGCGGAATTCTTGAAGGCGTGACGGGAACGCAATCTGACGGCGATCCCGATTCCGACCCCGACGATCTTCAGCCCAACCCGGGAAAACCGGAACAGGAACCACGAAAGGGAAGAAAACCACGAACCACACGAAAAAGATCGGACAGGAAATCGTCGCCAACATGACAAAAGCGCACTTTGAAGGTGCTACGTTGTTCCCGGGACATCGCCCGGTAACAGTGGTCCCGGCAGGCGACCGGAAACGACTACAGGTTGGCATTATCGCAGCCGCTAAAGCGCCTACAGCCCAAACCGGATAAACCGGAGAGAAACCACGGATGAACACGGATGGACACGGATCATCCGGACGCAACAGAAAAAAACAGGCGGTCTTTACCTCTCGCAAAGGCGCAAAGACGCCAAGCCTCGCAAAGCCGGAACCGGAAAAGGGGGATTCCTTTGCGAGGCTTTGCGTCCTGGCGTCTTTGCGAGAGACCGGATACGTCGATTCCGGAACCGGATCAGCACAAGTGGGGCATTTTAATCCCGTGGCATGCCGGACGACGCTGCCGGGATTCCCTCCTCCGTCCCCGCATCGGGTTTCCCCGCTCTGAAAGCGGTGGGAGCCCACCGATGATCTCAAATCTTGCTCATTTTGCCAAAGATCTTACTTCGTAGGGACTATAGCCTTCTGACTGCCATGATCCCCTTCGCCCTGCGCCACCCCCGGATCCTGTACGCCCTGACCCTCGCCTGGTGGGGGGCGATGCTCTTGGGGACCAGCCTGCCCGGGAGCGCGGCGCCGAAGCTGCCCTTGGGCGACAAGCTCGTGCACTTCACCGCCTACGCCGGGATGGGCCTGCTGGCGGCGCTGAGCCTGCGCGTGCAGCGGCGCGCGCCCCGGCTGGCGGCCCGGCCGTACCGGGCGACCCTCCTGGCGGCGGGGGCGTACGCTCTGCTGGACGAGCTGCACCAGCTGATGATCCCCCGGCGCTCCTTCGAGGCATGGGACCTGCTCGCCGACGTCCTGGGGGCGGCCGCGGGGATTCTGATCGCCCGGGTGCTGGCGGAACGGGGGAGGGCCCCGGCGGAATGAGCGGGGCGCGCGCCTGACAAACGGTCGCGTCGCCGGAGGGCGGCCACCGCCTGGGGAGTGCGGCGCGGAGGCGACGGAGCATGCCGCGGCCGTTCTTCCTGCCCGGAGCGTGCCCGGGGCTTGCCGTCCACTTGTGGAGTGCGGCGCGGAGGCGGCCGGAGCGCCGCTTTGATCGTGCCGCGCAGAAGGGAAGCCGCGCACGAGGGGGTCAGGATGAGGGTCAGGGGCTCATTCTGATCCGCGTCCATCATCAGGGCCGCAGTGGAAGACCGCATGCCGTTTCCGAGCGGTCCGAGGGGATCGGCGGATGCGGGAAGGCGGCGCTCCGGCGGCCTGCGCGCCTTGCGTGTCCGGTTTGTTTAAAGCGGCGCTCCAGAAGCCTGCGCGCCGCACTCCGCAAATTCCGTTCCCTCCCCGGCCGCCTTCGCGCCGCACTCCGCAGGGCCGAGCGGAACGTCGGCCGCCTTCGCGCCGCACTCCGCAGATGCCGTTCCCGCCCCGGCCGCCTGCGCGCCGCACTCCGCAGATTCCGTTTTCGTTCCGGAAGCCTTCGCGCCGCACTCCGCAGGGCCGAGCGGAACGTCGGCCGCCCATTTCCGTGTTTTTCGTGTATTCCGTGGTCCTTACCCCGCCGCCCGTTTCAGTGTTTTTCGTGTATTCCGTGGTCCTTACCCCCCCGCCCGTTTCCGTGGATTTCGTGTATTCCGTGGTCCGTTTTCCGCCGACCCCCGTGTGGGGACCGGCAGATTGGCCTTGCGGGACCGGGCCCGGCGAGAGTATGCTGAGACCCGCGTGAGCGGCCGCGGCAGCCCGGGCGCCGGCGGGACGCCACGCTTTCCCCCCTCTTTCCGCCCCCCCCCGCCCCCGGGCGACCCGGGCCAAGGCGGGGCCGGAAAGCCGAAGCGAAAGGAAGGCAGCATGAAGAAGACGGCGTTGATCACGGGCGTGACGGGGCAGGACGGGAGCTACCTGGCGGAGCTGCTCCTGTCGAAGGGGTACGAGGTGCACGGCATCAAGCGGCGCTCCTCCTCCTTCAACTCCCAGCGGGTGGACCACCTCTACAAGGACCCCAAGTCCTACCCGACCGGCTTCTACTTCCACTACGGGGACCTCTCCGACGCCGCCACCCTCATCCGCATCGTCCGCGAGATCAAGCCCGACGAGATCTACAACCTGGCGGCCCAGAGCCACGTGAAGGTCTCCTTCGAGAAGCCCGAGTACACCGGCGACGTGGACGCCCTGGGCGTGCTGCGGCTCCTGGAGGCCATCCGGCTCCTGAAGCTGGAGGGGACGACGCGCTTTTACCAGGCCTCGTCCAGCGAACTGTTCGGCAAGGCGGCGGAGGTCCCCCAGACGGAGCGGACCCCCTTCCACCCCCGCAGCCCCTACGCCGTGGCCAAGGCCTACGGCTACTGGATCACCGTGAACTACCGCGAGGCCTACGGGCTCTTCGCGTGCAACGGGATCCTCTTCAACCACGAGTCCCCCCGGCGGGGCGAGACCTTCGTGACCCGGAAGATCACCCGGGGGGCCGCACGGATCGTCCTGGGCCTCCACGACCGCCTCTGGATGGGCAACCTGGACGCCCGGCGCGACTGGGGCCACGCGAAGGACTACGTCCGGGCCATGTGGATGATGCTCCAGCACCACACCCCCGACGACTTCGTCATCGCCACGGGCGTGACCCGCTCGGTGCGGGACTTCATCGCGGCCGTCTTCGGGGCCCTGGGGATGACCCTGCGGTGGGAAGGCGCCGGCGTCGAGGAGAAGGGCTACATCGACACCTTCGACCCCGCCGCCTGGGCGCGCTTCCTCACGGAGATGGGCCCGGCGGAAGCCGAACACCGGCCGCAGGTGAAGCCCGGCGACTGGGTGGTGGGGGTCCACCCCGACTACTTCCGCCCCTCCGAGGTGGACGTCCTCCAGGGGGACCCCGCCAAGGCGAAGGCGGCCTTCGGCTGGGAACCGGAGATTTCCTTCGAGGGGCTGGTGTCGGACATGATCCACACGGACCTGCGCGACGCCCTGCGGGACATCCACCTGAGGAGCGGCGGGTTCGACGTGCACACGCCGAGGGAGTAGGGGGTAGGCTGTTAGGCTGAAGGCTGTTAGGCTGTAGGTCCGGAGGATTTCTTGTCGGGGTCGGAATCGGGGTCGGAATCGGAATCGGGGTCGGGATCGGGATCGCAATCGGGAGCGGGATCGGGGTCGCAAATCGGGATCGGGATCGGAATCGGTTCAGGCAACCCTCCGGACCTTCAGCCTAAAAGCCTCCCGCCTTCCCTGCGGAGTGCGGCGCGCAGGCGGCCGGAGCGCCGCTTTGACCGCGCCGCGCAGGTCCCCGGAGCGGCGCGACCCGCGGGAACACAAGGGTCACGGGGGCGTTCGTTCTTTCCATTGATTGCGAGGGCGGCGGGATGGCCGTCCAATCGACCCGAAACCGCATTTCGCAAGCTCTTCTTTCCAGTGTGTTTCGAATTGGTTTCTGGAGAGAAGCTGCCCCAGCGGACGGTGGCGCCTGTTGGAGGACGGGAAACGGCGGGAGCGGGAAGACGGCGCTCCGGAAGCCTGCGCGCCTTACCCTTCCGGTTTGTTCAAAGCGGCGCTCCGGCAGCCTTCGCGCCGCACTCCCCAAGACCAAGCGGGACGCCGGCAGCCTTCGCGCCGCACTCCACAAGGACGCGCGGGACGCCGGCAGCCTGCGGCCGCACATTGCAGGGCCATTGCGGCGGGTGCGCTCTCGCTTCCGGATTGATTCAAGCGGCTCGGATTTCCGGGTTCGCAGGGTTTGTGGGTCGCCTCTCGTGCTTTTCGTATCGTTCTTGTCGTTCGTGACGCTCGTGCCTTTCGTGTGGTTCGTGGTTTGCCTCTTGGGCCTTTCGTGTGGTTCAGGTGGTTCGTGGTTTGCCTCTTGGGCCTTTCGTGTGGTTCGTGGGGTTCGTGGTTTGCCTCTTGGGCCTTTCGTGGGGTTCGTGTAGTTCGTGGTTTACTTCTCGTGTCTTTCGTGGTCGGAGGTTGAGCGGTGACGGGCGCTTTTCTGGGAACGCCGGGGTTGAAGGTTTTCGTCGCGGGGCACCGGGGCCTGGTGGGCGCGGCGCTCTGCCGGCGGCTGGCGGCGGACGGCCACGGACGCGTGCTCACCCGGACGAGGGCCGAACTCGACCTCCGCCGCCAGGCGGACACGGAGGCCTTCTTTGCCGCCGAGCGCCCCGACGTGGTGTTCCTCGCCGCCGGACGGGTGGGGGGCATCCTCCCCAACAGCACCCGCCCGGCGGACTTCATCGCCGACAACCTGGCCATCGCCCTCAACGTCATCGAGGCAGCCCATCGCTCGGGGGTCGCCAAGCTCCTCAACCTGGGCTCGTCGTGCATCTACCCCCGCCTGGCGCCCCAGCCCATCCGGGAGGCCGACTTCCTCTCGGGCCCCCTGGAGCCCACCAACCAGGCCTACGCCGTGGCCAAGATCGCCGCCATCCAGCTCTGCGCCAGCTTCAACGCCCAGCACGGCACCCGCTTCCTCTCCCTGATGCCCACCAACCTCTACGGGCCCGGCGACAACTACGACCTGGAGACGGCCCACGTCCTGCCGGCGCTCATCCGGAAGTTCACGCTGGCGGCCGGCCTCGCGGCGGGCGACGCGGACGGGGTCCTCCGCGACCTGGAGCGCCGGCCGCCGGACGCGTGGGCGTCGCTCACCCCGGCCGAGCGGGGCTTCAGGGCGGCGGAATCCCTCCTGGCCGCCTTCGGGGTCACGGCGGAGCGCGTGACCCTCTGGGGGACCGGGACCCCGCGACGGGAGTTCCTCCACGTGGACGACCTGGCCCGGGCCTGCGTGACGGTGGTGGACCGCTTCGAGCCCGCCGACACCGGGCTGTTCCTGAACGTGGGGACGGGGGAGGACCACACCATCCGCGAACTGGCGGAACGGGTGCGGGAAGCGGCGGGGTTCAACGGGGAGATCGCCTTCGACGCGTCCAAACCCGACGGCATGCCCCGCAAACTCCTGGACGTGTCGCGGATCCGCGCCCTGGGCTGGGCCCCCCGGGTCCCCCTCGAGGCGGGTATCCGGCGGACCGTGGCGGCGTACCGGGAGGAGGTTGCAGGCTGCAGGCCGTAGTCCCTACGAAGTAAGATCTTTGGTAAATGCACAATAAATCGGGAGCGGTCGGCGGCATCCCGAAGGGATGGAGGAGCTTGTTCGTGTGGTTGGTGTGGTTCGTGGTTCTTTTCCCTTTCGTTTATTCCGTGTATTTCGTGGTTCTCTTTGACCCCCGTGCTTTCCGTGGTTCCCCTTGACTTGCCGGCGGAATTCCAGCATAGTGGCAATCGCGGAAGCGGAGGCCCCATGTTCAAGGCGTGCACCATGTGCGGGAAAGGGTGGGAAAGCCCCGACGCCCTCCTCGACGACCCCGGGATGGAGTTCGCCGGCTACCAGCCCCACTTCCGGGAACCGAGCCGGGGGCTGTTCCTCTTCACCCACGCCGTCCCCGGGTGCGGCAGCACCTTTGCCGTCGACCTGGCGGAGTTCGCCTATCTCGCCCCGGCCCCCCTTCCCTCCGAGAGCCTCAGGCCCGGGTCCGAAGGCTGCCGGGGGTACTGCCTGGACATCCGCGAAGAACGGGTCTGCGACAACCCGAAGTGCGTCGGCAACTTTTACCGGCGGCTCATGGCGCTCGTGCGGCTGCGGATGGCGAGGGGGAAGCCGTCCTCGCCAAGCTGAGGCCGGCGGCCGATGCGGCTTTTCCAGGCGAGCTTTGCGTCTTGGCGAGATCCGGATTCGGGCAGGCGCTCGCCAAGGCGCCAAGCCCGCCAAGAAAACCGCTTAACCAGGGATGCAGCCAAGGGGGCAGGAAAGCGCGCCTTCACCGGAACGCCGTGCCGCCGGGAGCGATCTTCCGGAACAGTTCTCTCATAGAGGCGCGGAGGCACGGAGAAGAGGCGCCTCCGATCACGGCCAACCACCCAGGCATTAACTTCTTTATAATATATATTTTACCCATTGTCGTCTGTCCTGTCTCATTTTTCCTGCCTCATTTATCCTGCCTCCCTTCTCCTGCCTCCCGGCCATAGCCTCCTCCCGGCCATAGCCTCCTTCCGGCTGCCTCCCCCTACTGACTCCTGCCTCCTTCCCAACCCGGACAAACCGGAAAAAGCCACGGATGGACACGGATCATCCGGACGCTCCCCAAAAAAAACAGGCGGTCTTTACCTCTCGCAAAGGCTCAAAGACGCCAAGCCTCGCAAAGCCGGAAGCGGAAAGGGACTTCCTCCGAACGGCTGCCTCCCCATTCTGAATTCTGGATTCTGGATTCTGGATTCTGAATTCTGAATTCTGGATTCTGGATTCTGGATTCTGAATTCTGGATTCTGGATTCTGGATTCTGAATTCTCTGCCCGCTTCAAAGGTCCGTCAGTTCGTAACCCCGGCGAACGAGCTCGTCTTCCTCCGCCCGGGTCGCCACCTTGATCATGCCCTCCCGGACCCCGTGGATCTCCACGCCGAACTCCCGGTAGACCTGCAGGGCGTTCACGATAGCCTCGGTGATCACCTGCCCCGGCACCAGGAGCGGGATCCCCGGCGGGTAGGGGGTCACCATCGCCGTGGCGGTACGCCCGCAGGCGTCCCGCAGGGGGACGTGCTCCCCGTCGCAGTAGAAGGCGAAGCGCGGCCGGAAGCGGATCCGGGACAGGGAGAGGTGAAACTCCGACAGCACCTTGGCCGACTCGCTGGTCTTGAGGGTGCCGGACATCCGCTCGATGTTCTCCAGGGCCAAAAAGAGACGGTTGACCTTGGAGTAGGTGGCGCCGATGGTGATGAGCACCGAGATGGTGTTGAAGGTGGTCTTCTCGATCTGGATGTTGTGCTTGGAGAGGAGCAGGTGCTCGATCTCCCGGTTGGTGCAGCCCGACTGGGAGATGTCGATGGTGAGCTTGGTCTTGTCCAGGCGGATGCCGTCGTTTCGCACCTCGTCGGCGAGAAGGTCCTCCAGGCCCAGCACCCGGAACTTCTTCAGGGAGTTGATGGAGTTGACCAGGGCGTCCGAGAGCTCCAGGGTCCGCTGCAGCAGCGAATAGCCCTCCATGGCCATCTGCTTGCGCGCCGCGTCCAGCGAGGCGATCATGGGGTACTGGGGTGACGTGGACGTGTGCATGTTGAAGTTTTCCTGGAAGAAGTCCCGGATCTTCTCGAAGTCGGGGTCCTTCACGTGGATCATGGACGCCTGGGAGAAGGCGCTCATGGTCTTGTGGGTGGACTGGGTGGCGTAGTCGGCCCCGGCGGCCATGGCGCAGGGGTAGAACTCGCGGTGGAAGTTGGCGTAGCCGAACCAGGCCTCGTCCACGATCACCTTGATGCCGCGCCGGTGGGCTTCCTGCACGATCTCCCGGATGTCGTAGATCAGCCCGTCGTAGGTGCAGTTGGTGAGGATGATGGCCTTGAGCTTCTTCCCCGCCTTGAGGGCCTGGTCCATCCCCTCGTAGATCCGCTGCTTGGGGACCGGCCCGAAGATCCCGTAGCGGTGGTTGACGGAGGGCATGAGGTAGAGGGGCTCGGCCCCCGAGATCACCACGCCGTAGTGGACCGACTTGTGGCAGTTGCGGTCCAGCAGGATGGCCTCGCCCGGCTTGAGGAGGGTCTGGATGAGGACCTTGTTGGAGGTGGAGGTCCCGTTGGTGGAGAAGAAGGTGTAGCGGGCGTTGAAGGCCCGCGCCGCCAGCTCCTGAGCCTCCTGGATGACCCCCTTGGGGTCCATGAGGGAATCGAGGGCGGGCACCGAGACCGAGACGTCGGACTGGAACAGGTTGGGGCCGAAGAACTTGAAGTAGTCCCGGGCGTAGTCCGAATTCTTCACCGAGTAGCCGGAGGCGTGGCCCGGGGTGTGCCAGGCGTCGTTGGCCTGCCGGGCGTACTGCACCAGCGCCTCGAAGAAGGGGGCCCGGTTCTTGCTGGAGTAGACCTCGGCGCGGACCTTGCTGGCGATGTCGTCCCAGTCCTTCTCCGACTTCAGAAAGTAGCCGTTGATGCGCCCCCCCGTGCTGAAGTGCCGGCAGTCGTGGTGCTGGGTGTAGAGGAAGAGGTTCAGCTCCCACCGCAGCTCCTGCAGCTTCTCGAAGAGCTCCGGCCCCTCCAGGGTCTCCTTGCCCCGGGGGTCCAGGGGGAGTTTCCACTCGGTGAGGACCACGTGGAGGGTCCCGTCGGCCGCGAGCAGGCCTTCCGCCTCCCGGTAGCAGCCGGCGCCCACGAGGTTGAGCCCCCGCTTGGACAGTTCCCGGATCTCGGCCTCGCGTTCCTTGGCCTTGGGGTTGATGAGAAGGACCTTGTAGCTCATGGGGGGGCTCCTTGCGCGATGTCGGGAAGGATTATAACCGATGTCGGGGGCGGAGGGAAGGAGCGAGGCGTAGGGTGCAGGGTGTCGGGTGTCGGGTGCAGGGTGTCGGGTGTCGGGTGTCGGGTGTCGGGTGTAAGAAAGTGAACCCATCGGGGTCGGTATCGGTATCGGTATCGGTATCGCAATCGCAATCGCCGTCGCAATCGCGGTCGCTGTCGCAATCGCGGTCGCCGTCGCAATCGCCGTCGCAATCACAATCGCGGTCGCAGTCGCAATCGCAATCGCCGTCGCAATCGCCGTCGCAATCGCAATCGCCGTCGCCGTCGGGGAAAAGCGCCAAGCCGTGGGCTTTGGGCTGCCGGCCCGAAAAAACGTTGCTCAACGATCCCGGGAGGGCGGGCACCCTCCCCGAACCCTTCCCCCCGGCCGTCCTTTGGGTCCCTTTGGTCCTTTATGTCCTTTAGTCCCTGATGGCCGCCATCCTCGCCGGAGCCCCATCGGAGCCGCGACCGTGAGGGAGCGGTAAGAGTTTAAAAATCTTGCCGCTTGCTTACGCGCGCGGCGCTGATTCGTTTGGCGCCTGGCGGATGAAAGCCCTGCCATCCACCCCCAAGAGCCCATCCCCGGGCCGGGCGACCCGGGCGAAGCTCCCGCGCGGCATCAATCTCTCCGGGATGTTGCGATTGCGATTGCGACTGCGATTGCGACTGCGATTCCGATACCGATTCCGATTCCGATGCCGATGCCGATACCGATACCGATGCCGATGCCGACAGGTTCTCCTCCTGACTCCTGAGCTGAACGCCGTCAGCCCCCCGTCTGAACCCCTGCCGCCTCCTCCAGCGGCCGGACGGCGAAGACGCCCTCGAACACCTCGCCCGGCCCCAGCCGCCGGAGACCTTCCTTCGTGTCCAGGCTGCCGTCGTGGTCGACCCGGTCGGCGACGCCGTGCCAGGGCTCGATGCACAGGAAGGCCCCGTCCCCCTTGGTCCAGAAGCCGAGCCAGGGGAAACCGAGGACGCTGCACGCCACCCCGTTCCCCGTGGCGGGGTTGTGCAGCCGCACCCAGCGCGAGCGCACCCCGTTGAGCACCACGGCCCCTGAAGCAAAGAGGCCGCGCTCCAGGGGGAATTCGCGCCCGCCGTCCAGGAAGGGTTCCGTTTTCCCCGTCCGCAGGCCCCCGGCCAGCTTGTGGCGCTCCAGGGTCTCGGGCAGCTCGAAGCTCACCCGGTAGTCCTCCCAGCGCTCGCCGGGCGCCAGGGGGCAGCGGAACCCGGGGTGCAGGCCCAGCGAGAAGCGCAGTTCCTGCTCCACGGGGTTTTCCACCCGGAACGTCTGCCGGAGCGCAGGGCCCTCGAGGGCGTACGACACCGTCAGGGTGAAGGGGAAGGGCCAGGCCCGCAGGCTCTCGGGGTCCGACGTCAGGCGGAGCACGACGCGTTCGGGCCCCGCCCGGAGCACCTCGAAGGCGCGCTCGCGGGCGAAGCCGTGCTGGGGAAGCGTGTACTCCTCCCCGCCGTGACGGAACCGGTCCCGCTCCAGTTTCCCCACCACCGGGAACAGGATCGGGGCGCGGCCCTTCCACCAGCGCGGGTCGCCGTCCCACAGGTACTCGAGGCCGGTCCGGGCCGAGCGCAGGGACTGCAGCTCCGCCCCGAGCGTGGAAACGGAGGCGGAAAGGAAGTCATTGTGGATGTTCAGCATGAGAGACCTCGGGGGGGGAATGAGAATTCAGAATTCAGAATTGAGAAGCCGGAAACCAGAAGCCAGGAGTCTGAAATTTGATGGGGCCGCAAAAAGTATCCTCACCCTCCGGGTGATGGCTCAAACAAAGGCCTTACAGACACTTCCCCGCTCGTTTTCCGACTTTTTGCGAGGGCATCAAATTTGATGCGTTCGAAAAAAGCCCTTTTCGCTCACGGAGGCACGGAGAAAGGCAAATCGTATTTAATAGAATCAACCATCCTTGTGATTCTTCTCCGTGCCTCTGTGCCTCTGTGAGATCGGAATCCGGGCTATTTGCGGGGATGCCAGAATTGACGACCCCGTATCAGCCCAAGCCCGCGAAACAAGCGAACGAGCGCGAATCGGAATCCAGCAACGCAAAGAAGGGAGTGGAAAGACCGGGCCCGCCCCCCCGGGTCACATTTTCTTCTTTCGCTTCGAGGGCCCTGGCTTCGCGTCCGTGACGGGCTCGGGTTTCCCCGTTTTCAGCCGGCCGCCCTTTTGCTTTTTCGCTTCCTTCCCCTTCTTTTCCTTCTTCGTCTCCCCGGGCTTGCGGTCGTAGTCCGGCTTCGAGAGCGGGGGCAGCAGGGCCCCGGCCTTGTGGCGGAGCCGGCGCATGTCGGTGAGGATCCGCTCCAGCAGGGCGATGGTCTTGCGGATGTGGGGCCCCTTGTTGAGCATGACGCACTCGGCCCGCTCCGCCATGGCGGCGTCGGTGATCTCGGCGCGGGTGGGGATCCCCTTCTGCGCCGAGGTCTCCAGCACCTGGGTGGCCCACACCACCGGGACGTGGGCGGCGCCGCACAGCCGCAGGATCTCCTCCTGGATGGGGGCGAGGTTCTCCCAGCCGCACTCCACGGCCAGGTCGCCCCGGGCCAGCATGACGCCCACGGGGTGGTGCTTGAGGGCCGCCAGGAGGATGGCCGGCAGGTTCTCGAAACCCTGGCGCGTCTCGATCTTGAGGATGATGCCGGCCTCGGCCGCCCCGTTCTCCCGGAGGGCCTTCCGCAGGGCTTCCACGTCCTCCGGGCCGTTGACGAAGGAGAGGTTCACGACGTCCACCTTCTTCGCCAGGGCGGCCAGGTCCGCGCGGTCCTTGGCCGTGAGGCCGCCGAAGCCGAAGCGGGTGGCGGGGAGGTTGATCCCCTTGTCAGCGCCCAGCCGGGCCGCCTCCCCGCGGGTGGCCAGGATCTTGACGTGGAGGCCGTCGTCCCCCGCCGAGGTCACGAGCCCCTCGATCTTCCCGTCGTCGAAGAGGATGGGGTCGCCGGGTTTCACGTCGGCGAAGATCTCCGGCGCGGTGCAGGCGATGCGGGCGGGGCGGGCGAGCGTCCCGTCCGCCGCGTACACCGCCGGTTCGCCGGGGACGGGGTCCTTCAGGAGCAGCAGGGTGTCGCCCTCCCGGAGGGTGAGGCGCTGCTCCAGGGGGGGCAGGTCGCCCGTGAGGGCCGCCGCGATCCGCCGGCCCTCCCGTTCGGCGGTCAGGGGGGTGCCCGGCACCAGGAACACCGTCTCGTCGAGGGGGAGAAGGGCGCGGCCCGCCGCGGCTTCGGCCACCCGGACCCGGCACTTCTTCCCCCGGGCGTCGGTGAAGAGCACCGTGTCGCCGGCCTGGAGACGGTCGACGAAGGCCGGGTCCAGCGCCAGGGCGGGGGGCGGGGCCGGCGTCCCCTCGGCGACGAGCTGAAGCGGGACCGGGCCGACCACCCGCCCGAAGGCGTCCCGGGCGGGGTGCAGGTGCAGCACCCGCGGCCCTTCCGCCAGGGCGCCGGTGCGGATCTTCGGCCCGCCCAGGTCCACGGCCACGCGGCAGTTGCGGCCCGTCTTCCTCCGGGCCCGGCGGACGTGGGCGATCATCCGCAGCCAGGCCTCGGGGCCGTCGTGGGCGCAGTTGACCCGGGCGGCGTTCATCCCCGCCAACACGTACTGCCGCACCAGGCCGGGCTGGTCGGCGGCGTCCGACGGGAGGGTCACCATGATGCGGGTCGGGCTTCCCTTGAGCTTGTGGCCGAAGAGGGCCCGGGTGTTGCACCGCAGGAGCCGGTCGGCCTGGCGGGGGGTCACCGGGGCCTGGCCCGGGCCGTCTTTTTTCCCCAGCAGGCGCCGGAGGGTGTCCCGCAGCGAGAGCAGCCCGGCGAGGATGTGGCCCTCCATGTCCCCGAGCCCCGACAGTCCCATCCCGGCCAGTTCGTCCTGGACCTGGCGCAAGTCGTCGTTGGCGCGGACCCGGAGGTAGTGCAACAGGTTCCGCGCGCTCCGCCGGTTGTCGGGGTGCACGGCCTCCAGCCGCGCGCGGTGCTCCCGCTCCTCCTTCCGGACCCGGACACAGACCTCACCCAGCCGCTTGGCCAGCAGGGCCACCCTGCTCTTTTTCACCTTCACGTGCGGTTTCTCCTTTGTGACAGCCCCGTAAAATGAGCCATCGCCCTCGGAGGCGATGGCTCAAAAAGGCCTTAAATTCACTTTCCCCTTCGATTTTAGACTTTTTACGGGCTCGTCAATTGTGATGGGGCCGCAAAAAGTACCATCACCCTCCGGGTGATGGCTCAAACAAAGGCCTTACAGACACTTTCCCGCTCGTTTTCCGACTTTTTGCGAGGGCATCAATTGTAGGCGACAGAGAGGGAACCAAACCGCCCGATCTTGATGTAGGCCGTGGATTCGAAACCCAGGTTTTGCGCTTTCAGGCTGACTTCCGGTTCCGGAGACCCCGTTGCCCCGATGGGGGGGGGCGTCTGGTACTTGGACAGAATCGAGCCGGACGGCTCGACCATCAGGAAGTTGTTGCCCGGCGCTCCCAGGTAAGTGCCGAAATCGATCTCGACGGACACTCTCTTATCGATGGGGAACTGGAGGGTTTTGATGGGGGAATTGGCATCCTCCAGGAAATTCAGGTCATCGTCGGGATAGACGCTGACGGTCTTCGTGGTTTCATCCAGTTTCAACACGTAGGGGCGGTTCTGCGACGTGGCGAGATAACGGGCCCGGTGCAGGCCGTTGGCGAAGACCTCCCGTGCGGTGGCGACCCGCTGCTCCGCCGAGGCGCGGATGACGTAGGGGACCCCGATGGCGGCGGCCACCAGGAGCACGATGATGACGATGAGTGTTTCGGCGACCGTGAAGCCTTTCTTGTCCAGCATGGGGGTTCCCTCCGTCCCGTTTTCTCCATTATAGCCCAATCCCCCGGCCGCTTGGCAATCCTTTTTTCGAGCCGGCGGCCGCGGCGTCACGCGGGGTCGCCCCCCCCTTCGGGAGGGCGGGCGAGGGCGAGGGACAGGGCGGCCACGAGGGCGGTCTCGGCGCGGAGGACGTGGGGCCAGGGGTGGAGGGCCGCGAACCCGGCCGCCCGGGCTTCCGCGGCTTCGGCTTCCGTCCACCCCCCCTCGGGGCCGACCGCCAGGTCGAGGGTCCGGACCGTCCCCCCCGTCGCCGGCGGGCGCCCCGGCCGCGGCTCGCCCCCGGGCACCGGATCGCCGGGGTGGAAGAACCAGCGGAGGTCCGCCGTGGAGGCGGCGAACCACGCCCGGGCCGGAAGCGGCGGGGCGAGGGTCATGCGGTGAAGGCGGCGGCACTGCTTGAGGCTCTCCAGGGCGATCCGCTCCCAGCGCTCGAGCCGCCGCCGGGCCTGCGCCTCCGCCTCCCGGAGGGAGGTGCGCCCCGCCAGCAGGGGGACGAAGCGCTCACACCCCAGTTCCACGGCCATCCGCACCGCCAGGTCCATGAGTTCCAGGCGGACGACGGCCAGGCCGGCGCTCACCCGGGGCCCCGCCGGGGGCGGCGCGCCCGCGACGGCGGTGACCCGCAGGCGCCCGCCCGCGGGGGAGAGGGAGGCCAGGACGCCCCGGTACAGCCGGCCCTCCCCGTCGAAGCCCTCCACCGCCGCGCCGGGCGCGAGCCGCAGGGTTCGGGACAGGTGGGCGGCGTCCTCGGGGCGCAGGCTCACCTCCCCGCCGGGGGCGCCGGCGGGGACCCAGACGCGGGGGACGTGCCGGGCGGGCCCCGTCACCGCGCCGCTCAGCGGGTGAGGAGGAAGCCCGTCACCATGATGTTGACCAGGGAGACGGGGAGGAGGAACTTCCAGCACAGGTCCATGAGCTGGTCGTAGCGGAAGCGGGGGAGGGTCCAGCGGACCGCCAGCTGGAGCCAGCAGCAGAAGAAAACCTTGAAGCCGTAGGCGAAGACCTGCAGGAGCGTGACCAGCCCGGGGGCGAGGGCGAGGCCGCCGCCCCACGGGAAGGCGAAGCCCTCCCGCCCCAGCCAGGGCAGCTGCCAGCCGCCCAGGAAGAAGTGGGTGGCCAGGGCGCCCACCAGGATCACCTCGATGAAGTCCGTGAGGAAGAACATCCCGAAGCGCATGCTGCTGTACTCGACGAAGTAGCCGATGATCTCCGACTCCCCCTCCGGCAGGTCGAAGGGGGTCCGCTTGCTCTCCGCCACCCCCGCCGTGAGGAAGACCAGGAAGGCCACCGGCTGGAGGAAGATCCCCCAGGACGGGAGGAAGCCCAGCAGCAGCCCCCCCTGGGCCCGGGCGACCTCCTGGAGGTTGAGGGTGCCGTAGACCATGAGCGGGCCCACCAGCGACAGGCCGAGGACCACCTCGTAGGAGAGCATCTGGGCGGCGCCGCGCAGCGACCCCAGGACCGCGTACTTGCTCCGGGAGCTCCACCCCGCCAGGAACACCCCGTAGATGCCGAAGGACAGCAGGGCCAGGACGAAGAGGACCGCCGCGTCGGTGTTCACCACCTGCAGGTCGATCACGCGGTCGCCCAGCCGCAGGACGTCGCCGAAAGGGATGCAGGCGAAGGCCCCCAGGGCGCAGAAGGCCGAGACGAAGGGCGCGACGAGGTGGAAGAAGCGGTGGCCGAAGGCGGGGGTGAAGTCTTCCTTGAGGAACATCTTCAGGGAGTCGGCGATGATGTGAAAGAGCCCCATGCAGCGGAAGCCCAGGACCGTGGCCCGGTTGGCGCCGATGCGGTCCTGCATGAGGGCGCTCTGCTTGCGCTCCATCCAGGTGAGGAGGGCCGCCAGGTTCAGCACGGCGCCGAAGACCACCGCCACCTTGGCCGCCAGGATCGCCCATTCCATCATCGCGCCATCCCCGGGAACCGTTTTGCCGCGAGGCTGAGGGCATGATAACCGGTTCACCGGGGAATGGCAAGAGGGGATGTTGGGGGGAAGACAGAAGGCAGAAGGCTGTAGGCTGTAGGCTGTAGGTCCGGAGGAATTCGCATCGGTATCGGTATCGGTATCGGTATCGCTATCGGTATCGCTATCGGGATCGCTATCGGGATCGCTATCGGGATCGGGGGCGCCTCACGCGCAGCGTCGCTTCCGGTTTTCACTCCGGGGAGTGCGGCGCGAAGGCTTCCGGAGCGCCGCTTTGACCGCGCCGCGCAGGCCGCCGGAGCGGCGCGGCCCGGCGCCCGGTGGCGCACATTTTGCCAGATCCCTGGGGGCTCAACCCTAGTCCGAACGACAAGACGGCGCTCCGGAAGCCTGCGCGCCTTTCGTTTCGGGTTTGATCAAAGCGGCGCTCCGGCGGCCTTCGCGCCGCACTCCACAGCCGGTCGCCCCGCTCCGGCGGCCTTCGCGCCGCACTCCACAGCCGGTTGGCACCCTCCGGCCGCCTCCGCGCCGCACTCCACAGCCGGTCGACCCGCTCCGGCAGCCTCCGCGCCGCACTCCACAGCCGGTCGGCACCCTCCGGCGGCCTCCGCGCCGCACTCCGCGAGGCATTGTCCCCCCCTGGCCGTCCCTTTGGTCCTTTGGGTCCTTTGGGTCCTTTCGTCCCTTTTTCCCCACCTTTCCCCCCTCGGCCGCATCCAAGGCACCGGAGGGCAACGTGCGCATCGGCTACCCCTGCATCAACCGCTCCATCGGCTGCAGCGCCAACCGGACGTTCCGGCTGGCCTCCTGGTCCCCCGACCGCTTCCTGGAGACGGTCGCCGCCAACCTGGACTGCCTGGGGCGCATCCTGTCCTTCAACGCCGCGAACGGGATCCGCTTTTTCCGGGTCACGTCCGACCTGGTGCCCTTCGCCTCCCACCCCGTCTGCGACGTCGACTGGCCGGTACGCCTCGGGGAGGCCTTCGCGACGGCGGGCGCCCTCGCCCGAACCCTGGACGTCCGCCTCGCCATGCACCCCGACCAGTTCGTCGTGATCAACTCCCCGGACCCCGGCGTGCGGGAGCGCAGCACCGCCGAACTCGTCTACCACGCCCGGGCCCTGGACGCCCTCGGCTGCGGGCTCGAGGCGAAAATCCAGATTCACGCGGGCGGGCTCTACGGGGACCGCGGGGCCGCCCTGGACCGCTTCGCCCGGACCTGCGACACGCTCCCCGACGCCGTCCGCCGCCGGCTCGTGGTGGAGAACGACGACCGGCTCTTCCCGCTGGCGGACGGCCTGGAAATCCACCGCCGGACCGGCCTCCCCGTCCTCCTGGACGTCTTCCACCACGCGGTCCTCAACCGGGGCGAACCCCTCCGGGAAGCCCTGGAGGCCGCCGCGGCAACCTGGGGGAAATCCGACGGCGCCCCGATCGTGGACTACAGCTCCCAGGAGCCCGCCCGTCGCCCGGGGACCCACGCACAGACCCTGGACCCGGCCGATTTCACCCGTTTCCTGGCCGTCGCCCGCCCCCTCGACCCGGACGTCATGCTGGAGATCAAGGACAAGGAAAGCAGCGCCCTCGCCGCCCTCGCCCTGCTCCCCCGCACCCCCTGACCCCGCTGGTCCTTGGGTTCCCTTCGCGCCCCGGCGCCTGCGCGACACCCTCTCGACGGCTGCAAGGCCGACGCCATCCCCCGGGTTCCTTCGTACCCTCGTGTTTCTCTTTCCGGAAAGCGCGTGGCTTGCGTTGGGACGATGCCGCACTTCGGCATCAACACCCGGGGGGAAAAAAGAAAGGCGGATCCAGGTCCGCCCGTAAAAGGAGGGGTTATGAATTCGAAGCCACAGTTTAACCGCCCCGCCGGTGCATTTCTGTGGCAATCGTCACCAAACAAACCCTTCTCCGACATTCTCAACCCAATATCCCGGCAAAGGGCTTCGATCGCCGGGGACAGTGGGTCGCCGGACCCGTTTCCGACGGCCTGGAGGCTCCGAGGTTGCCTCCCCGGCGGTCCACTGCCTTGGGATGCGTTTCGCCCGGCCCGGGATTCAACCGGCCGGTTCACCCGCGCTTGCATCTTACCGCAGATTGGGCTTGAATCGCCACCCGGAAAATGATATTTTATTCTGTTTGTGACCGCCCGACCGGCCTGCCGCTCTTTACGACCCGGACGAACCCGCACCCGACCGACGCCCCCCGACGTGCCTTCCAGCCGCCAGTCTGCGGCCGTGTCCCGACACCCGGGGCCGACGTCCGGCCCGGGGCGGCCCCCCGGGGGCGGGACCGATCGAGGCTAAATCCATTTCGAGGAGAAGAACCATGAAGAACCTGATGCTGCTGACCGCCGTCGCGATGATCCTGGTCCTGGGCGCCTGCGCCGCCCAGCCGCCCAAGGAGAAGATCGAGGCCGCCCAGAAGGCCCTGAAGGAAGCCAAGGACGCCGGCGCCGAGACCTACGCCGCCGAATCCTTCAAGCCCATGGCCGACAAGAACACCGCCATGGAGGCCGCGCTGACCGAGAAGAAGTACGACGAGGTGGAGAAGCTGGCCGACGAGATCAAGGCCCTCTCCCCCACGATCGTCGCCGACGCCCAGAAGGGCAAGGACAAGGCCAAGGCCGACGCCCAGGCCGCCGTTGACGCCGCCAACACCGCCGTGACCGCCGCCGAGGAAGCCTTGGCGAAGGCCCCGACCGGCAAGGGGAGCGCCGCGGACCTGGCCGCCATGAAGGGCGACGTGGACGCCGCCAAGAAGTCCGTGGCCGAGGCCCAGGCGGCCTGGGACGGCGGTCGTTACAGCGACGCCCTGACCACCGCCAACGCCGCCAAGCAGACCGCCGACAAGGTGGCCGCGGACGTCCAGGCCGCCATCGACATGAAGGCCGGCGCCAGGAAGTAACCCCCCCCGACGGACTCCGGGCCGGCCGGCTGGCCGGCCCATTTTTTTAACCCCGACATGAGTTCGACCCTTCAAACCGCCGTTCCCCCGGCCCCGCCGGGCGCCGTCCGGGCGGCCGCACCGCCCCGGAAACGGGCGCGACGGCTGCGCAAAACCGCGGCCGCCCTCGTGCTGGGCCTCCTGGCCGGGCTCGTCCTCCCGGCGGTCCTCGACCGGCGCTGGGTCGCACCCGGGCGAGCGGACCTGTCAGCCCTTCGAACCCGGTACCACCAGGACCTCGGTCGCGAGGCCGTCCGGCTTCTCCCCGAGGCCTCCCGGGCCATGGGGTCCGTCCTGGACGCCGTCGCCGCGGAGTGGGACCGCCAGGACGACCGGCTGCCCCCCCTGCGGGACTACCGCTACCTGAAAAACCTCCTGGACGACGCCCGGGCCGCCCTGGACCACTTCGAGGCCAACCTCGCCGCCCGGCGGCTGAGGGAGTCGGCCGAGGCGGCCCGGCGGACCGGTGTCCTCGAGGCGGGCATCGCCGCGGCCCGCCGAAGCGCCCGGGGGGTCTCGGAGATCGACGTCCGGCGAGACCTGGCGTCCGCCGAGATCCGGGCCCGGGAAGCCCGGTCCTACCTCGGGCGAATGGACTTCCCCACCGCCCTCCGGAAGGCCGCGGAAGGGGAGGACCGGGTCGCGTCCGCGAACCGGCGGACCGGCGAGGTCCGCTCCCACTTCACCTCGGCGGACAACCTCGCCGCGTGGAAGCGCCGGGTCGCCGCGGGGATCGCCGCCAGCCGCGGCGGACGGACGTCCCTCGTCGTACTGAAGGCGAAGCACCGGCTCGACGTTTACCAGGACGGGCGAAAGCTCCGGTCCTTCCCGGTGGAGCTCGGGGGCCGCCCGATCCTCCCGAAGCTCCGCGAGGGCGACCGGGCCACGCCCGAGGGGAGCTACCAGGTGGTGGAGAAACTCGGGAAGGGCCGCACCGTCTACACCCTCGCCCTCAAGCTGAACTACCCCAACGCCGAGGACCGGGCGCGGTTCGAGGACCTGCGCCGCCGGGGCGCCCTCCCCCCCACGGCACGGATCGGCGGCCTCATCGAGATCCACGGAAAGGGGGGGCGGGGTTTCGACTGGACACTGGGCTGCGTCGCCCTCCGGGACGCGGACATGGCCTGGCTCTTCGACCGGGTGCCCCGGGGTTGCCCGGTGGTCATCGTGGGAAGCGACGGCTCAGAACCGGGGGAAACAGCGCCCGAACGGTCGGCAGCGAAAAAAAGGAGCGTGAAATGAACCGATGGATCGAAGCGGTCCTGGCCCGACGCCAGCAGATCGTGAAGTGGGCGGTCCGGGTCGCGGTGGCGGTCCTGGCGCTCTGGCTGGTCTGGACCGGCACCGGTTACCGGTACCGGCCGCTGTCCGACGACGAGATCCGGCGCGGCCTCGCCCCGGTCTCGGGAGACGGGGTGCCCGGGCCGGACCAGGCCGCGAAGGTCCTGGCGAAAGTCCGCCCCCGCGGCCTTTTCATCGTCATCGACCGCTACGAGAACCGCCTCTGGCTCCGGGACGGTGACAAGGTCCTGCTGGACGCCGTCATCTCCGCCGGGGCGGGTTCCCGCCTGGAGAACCCGGCCAAGAAGGAGGACTGGGTCTTCGAGACCCCCATCGGCCGGTTCAGCGTCACGGGCAAGCGCCGGAACCCGGTATGGACGGCCCCGGACTGGGAGTTCGTCGAGACCGGCCAACCCATCCCCTCCAACTACGGCGAGCGCGTCCAGACCGGCATGCTCGGCGAGTACGCCCTGGACCTGAACACCCCGGGCTACATGATTCACGGGACGCTCTACACCCGCCTGCTGGGACGCAACGTCAGCCACGGGTGCATCCGGGTGGGCCGGGACGACCTCCGGGTCCTGTGGAAGCTGGTGCCCCCCGGGACGCCGGTCTTCATCTACTAGGGGGAGAACATGAGCACGAATCACGCTGCACCGTCGATGGTCTTCGTCGCGGCCCTGCTCCTGGCGGCGGCCTGCGGGGGAAAAGCCACCCCCCCGGCCGGCGCCGGCGGCGCGACGGACGTGGACCGCCTCCGGGCGGCCCTGGCCGACTCGGGAACGTTCTACCTCGAACTCCGGCTCGGTGAGAAGGCCCTCCACCTCTGCCACTCCGGGGTCAGCCTCCGGCGCTACCCGGTGAAGGGCCTGGCCGTCGGGTCGCCGAAGTTCCTCTTCATCCCCCGCGCCACCCCGCCTGCCTGGGTCAACCGGGTCTGGCGACACGGGACGTTCCACCCCGCCCGGGTCGTGAACCGCGTCCGGATCATCCCGGGCGACGAGAAGACCCGCCCCACGCCCGACACGCCCGGCGTCCTGCCCCCGACGCTCCAGGAACTGACCCCCGTCGCACCCCTCTGGCGACTCCGCTTCGAGGGGGGGCTCGGGCTGCAGTTCGCCCTGTCGGGGAAGGTCCCGGGGGCCGAGGGGACCGACCGCTGGGGGACCGGCTGGCGGGAGTTCATGGAGGGGGCCTGGATGCGCGAGGCGGTCCCGGTCCAGGTCCGCCTCGAGATGGACGCGGCGGACGGGGCTTCCCTCTACCGCTCGAGCCCCGACGCCCCCGACCTCCTCGTGACGGAGTGAGCCTGACCCGCGCCCAGTCAGCCCCGCGCCCAGTCAGAGCCCCGCGCGCCCAGTCAGAGCCGCGCGCGTCAGCAAGCGGCCCGTTTCCGTCAGACCCGCGCCCAGTCAGAGCCGCGCGCGTCAGCAAGCGGCCCGTTTCCGTCAACCCCTCGCCCAGTCAGAGCCGCGCGCGTCAGCAAGCGGCCTGTCTCCGTCAAACCCGCGCCCAGTCAGAGCCGCGCGCGTCAGCAAGCGGCCTGTCTCCGTCAACCCCTCGCCCAGTCAGAGCCGCGCTCGTCAGCAAGCGGCCTGTCTCCGTCAAACCCGCGCCCAGTCAACCCCGCGCGCGTCAGCAAGCGGCCCAAAGCCCATATCTCACGCCGCCCGCATCCGGCAGGGTCCCCCCCTCCCCCTGCGGCGCGGCCGGGGCGGCAACCCGACCCCGGGACCCGGAGGCATAGCAATTGAAACGGTGGCACCAACTCCTGGAACGTGCGCGCAAGCGGCGGGACGCCCTCCGCAACTTCTCCCTCCGCCAGCTGTGGGGCCTGTGGTTCCTGGCGGCCCTGCTGCTGCTGTGGCTTGCGATGAAGAGGGGCTGTGGCTATAGGCTGTAGGCTGTAGGTCCGGAGGGTTTCCCCTCGGGGTCGACATCGGAATCGGTATCGCAATCGCAGTCGAAAGGTCGATAGGCTGAAGGCTGTTAGTCCCTACGAAGTAAGATCTTTGGCAAAATGAGCAAGATTTGAGATCATCGGTGGGCTCCCACCGCTTTCAGAGCGGGGAAACCCGATGCGGGGACGGAGGAGGGAATCCCGGCAGCGTCGTCCGGCATGCCCCGGGGCTAAAATGCCCCACTGGTGCTGATCCGGTTCCGGAATCGACGTATCCGGTCTCTCGCAAAGACGCCAGGACGCAAAGCCTCGCAAAGGAATCCCCCTTTTCCGGTTCCGGCTTTGCGAGGCTTTGCGTCTTTGCGCCTTTGCGAGAGGTAAAGACCGCCAGTTTTTTTTCTGGAGCGTCCGTATGATCCGTGTCCATCCGTGTTCATCCGTGGTTTCTCTCCGGTTTATCCGGGTTGGGCTGTAGGTCGGAACGGATTTTATCCGGGTCGGAATCGGAATCGGTATCGCAATCGAAAAGGGGTTCAGGCGCTTTAGCGGCTGCGTTTTACCAGCATGCTGTCGTTCTCGGTTGCCTTCCAGACCACTTTTACCGGGCGAGGGCCCGGGAAAAGCCGAGTACCCATAGCGTAAAATCGTTGCCAAAACGCGCAGGATCGTGGGGCCGATCGATCGAAAGCATCAGCTGGAGAAGAATCCGCGGCCCCTGCCGTCTTCCTTTGCGAACCTGGCGCCTTGGCGAGCGCCGATCCGGATCTGGATCTCGCCAAGGCGCTAAGCTCGCGAAGAAAGTCAATCCTCGTCGTCGGGCATGGGCCGGGCCCCGATGGGGGGCGGGGTCTCCTCGTCCAGCCCCATGGGGGTGACCAGGACGTAGGACCGGTCGGGGAACTCCCGGAAGAGCACGGTCCGGTTCCGGCCGCTCTCCTTGGCCTTGTACATGGCCTCGTCGCTCCGGGCGATGAGCTCGGCGGGGGTCTTCATGGAGGGGCTCTTCTCGGCGATGCCGATGCTCACCGTGACGTGGATCCGGTCGCCCTTGCGGGAGAGGTACTCGTGGTTGGCCACGAGCTTCCGGACCTTCTCGGCGACGTAGATGGCCTGGAGGGCGGTCGTGTCCTGCAGGATGACGATGAACTCCTCCCCGCCGTACCGGCAGGCCAGGTCCGAGGACCGCAGGTTCGAGAGCAGGAGCCGGCCGAACTCCGACAGGACGTCGCTCCCCGTCAGGTGGTCGTAGGTGTCGTTGACCAGCTTGAAGTGGTCCAGGTCCAGGAAGAGGATGGTGAGCGGGTGGTACTGCTTCCGGGCCTTGAAGGCCAGCTCGAGGTGGTTGAGAAGGTACTTCCGGTTGTACAGGCTGGTCAGGTCGTCGAAGGTGATGAGGTGGTAGACCATGTCGTGGAATTCGCTCTCGTCGGTGTCGGCGAATTCGAACTTCATGGCGGTGTTGCCGACGCGGATCTTGTCGCCGTTGGCCAGGCGCTTCTTGAGGACCCGGTCGCCGTTGACGTAGGTCCCGTTGGAACTCTGGAGGTCGATGAGGGTGACGTGGGAGGGGTTGACCTCCAGCAGGAAGTGCTTCCGCGACACGGTCTTGTCGTTGAGGCGGATGTTCGCGTTCGACCCCCGGCCCACCGAGACCGCGCTGGTGGTGAGCTTGTAGACTTGGCCGCTGTCGTTTCCGTCGATGATGATCAGGGACGGGATCTTCTCCAGCGCCCGGAGCTTCTCGTCCAGGTCGCTGGTCAGGATGATCTGGGTGGTCTCGTCCGTTTCGTGTGGGTTGCGATGTCGTTCCATTGCCCGCTACCGGCCCGCGAAGGTCCTCTACCGAAGTCCCTTCGTCCTTCCCTTCAACGTGTTGTGTCGCGGCTCCCGAGAACGCGAGGGACTGGTTGACTCATTATAACGGAATTCCATCATTGCCGACAAGTCAAAATATCATTTTCCCCTTGTGCCCGGGTACGGGGGAAAAGATAATGGGCAGCTGCGGGAGGTGACGACATGGATGAGAGAACGCGACTGACCGGGCTCGTCCGCTGCGCGGGTTGAGCGTCCAAGATGGGCCCGGCGGAGCTGGGCCGGCTCCTGGAGGGCATCGGCGGACACCGCGATGCCCGGTTGCTGGTAGGGTACGAGACCTCCGACGACGCGGCGGTCTTCGAGATCGCCCCGGGCTTGCTCGTGGTCCAGACCCTGGACTTCTTCACCCCGGTGGTGGACGACCCCCGGACCTTCGGGCGCATCGCCGCCGCCAACGCCCTCTCCGACGTCTACGCCATGGGCGCGGTGCCCCTGTCGGCCCTGAACATCGTCTGCTTCCCCCGCGGCCTCGACCCGGAGATCCTGGGGAAGATCCTCGCGGGGGGCGCGGAGAAGGCGGCGGAGGCGCGGGTCGCCATCGCCGGGGGGCACACCGTGGACGACCCGGAGCCCAAGTACGGTCTCTCGGTCATCGGGACGGTATCCCGGGAAGCCCTACTGACGAACCGCACGGCCCGGGAGGGCGACGTGCTGGTCCTGACCAAGCCGCTGGGGATCGGCGTCCTGACCACCGCCTTCAAGCGGGGGGACATCGGCGAGGCGGAACTGGGGCCGGCCGTGGAGGTCATGGAGCAGCTGAACGCCGAGGCGTCGCGGCTCATGACCCGCCACGGCGCCCACGCCTGCACCGACGTCACGGGCTTCGGGATGCTGGGGCACCTGTGGGAGATGGCGTCCGCTTCCGGCCTCGGGGCCGAGGTCCGCGCGGAGGCGGTCCCCGTCCTGCCCGAGGCGCTCCCCTTCTGCGCCGCCGGCCGGCTCCCCGGCGGCAGCTTCGCCAACCAGGACCACCTGAAGGACGCTGTGCGCGCGGCGCACGGCGTCGAGGCGGCCCGGCTGAACGCCCTCTTCGACGCCCAGACCTCCGGGGGGCTCCTGGTCGCCCTGGACGCGGACCGCGCCGAGGCCTTCGTGGCAGAGCTCCGCGCCGAGCACCCGTGGGCCGCCGTCGTGGGGCGGTTCACCCGGACGGGCGGCATCCGCGTCCTCCCCTGACGCGATCGCAAGAGCAAGGAGAAGAAGACCATGACCGACGACATCCTGAGCGACGAGATCCTGATGGACCTGGACGAGCCGGGCGGCGTCGCCAAGATCTGCCCGATCCTCAACGCCAAGTGCTTAAAGTCCAAGTGCGCCTGGCACGTGCGGGACTGGAACGAGGAGCGGAACCGCTACAACACCGACTGCGCCCTCGTCCTGATCGCCATCGGCGTCAACGACGAGTCCCTCTTCCGCTTGAGAGGGCGGAACCCGTCCCAGGCCGTCTGACCCCCCGGACCGGGACCGACCCTCCATGGACCTCGCCGGACAAGTGCTGGTTCGATGCATCGCCGCCATGCTGGCGCTGTGCGGGGTGCTCTACCTCCGCGACACCCTCCGGGTGCAGTGGTCGGGCCCGGCCGGCCGCCGGGTGGTGATGGCGGCGGCGGTCTGGGCCGCGGTGGCCGTCCTCCCCCCCCTGATGATCGTCGTGGCCGGCTTCAGGGGTTTCGTCCCCTTGCGCAGCATCCCGGAAGGACCTGCCATCTTCCTCCAGATGTGGAATTTCGCCCTGGTCTGTTACGGGGTGGCCCGGGTGTCGGCCAAGGGGGTCGAACTCCTCCGGAGCGCCTTCCGGGGGCTCGCCCGCGCGACGCCCCCGCCGAAGGGGCCCCCTGGCGACCCTCCCGACCCGGCCCCGCCGGTCCCCCTCCCCGGGCCCCGCCGCCCGGCGGGGTGGTCCCGGCTGGCCGCCGTGCCCCTGGTCGCCGCGCTCTTCACCACCTACGCCCTCGTCACCCGCCACGACCTGGCGGTGACGCCGCTGGTGATTCAGACCGGCCGCTCCCCCGACGGCGCCCGCGTGCGCATCGCCCACATCACCGACCTCCACCTGGGGCAGTTCTTCGGCGTAGAGTCCCTGCGCTTCTACCTGGGGGAGGTGAAGAAGCTCCAGCCGGACCTGGTGGCCGTGACGGGGGACCTCATCAACTCGGACAACGCGTTCTTCCGGGAGGCCGTCCCGCTCTTTCGCGACCTCGCCGCCACGGCGCCCGTCTACGCCTGCCTGGGAAACCACGACAACATCGACAACCCCGCGGAGTTCCGCCGTCTGGCCCGGGACGCGGGGATCCGGCTCCTGGTGAACCAGCGGGAAACCCTGGCGGTCCGGAGCGTCGAGGTGGAGATCGCCGGTCTGGCCTACGCCTACCGGGACTCTGCCACCCCGGGCTTGTTGCAGAAGACCTACCGGGGCGAGCGCCGCGGGCGCTTCTCGGTGCTCCTGGCCCACAACCCCCGGGTCTTCGACGCCGCCGGGGGCCTGGGGATCGACCTGGTCCTCTCGGGGCACACCCACGGGGGGCAGATCGTCTTCCGGCGCGGCATCAACGCCGGCAGCCTCATCGACCCCTTCTTCCCCTACTCCCGGGGCCACTACACCCGCCGGGGCCTCCACCTCTACGTCAACAGCGGCCTGGGGAGCTGGTTCCCCTTCCGCGTCAACTGCCCGCCGGAGATCACCCTCGTCGAGCTGCGGTAGCTGGGACCGTGGAGGTTTCGCGGAGGGGCGGCGAGGAACGCTCGGTTTCGCGGCGTGCAGCGGGGCAGATGCGCCCGAGGGGCCGCTGCCGCTCACGGACGAACTCGGGTTTCCCCTGCATCGAAGGGCTGATTCCCGGAATTTCCGGCCCTCCCCCGCTGCCCCCCTTTTCCCGCTCCCCCTCTGGTTCCCGCTGCTCTTGTTCCCGCTGCCCCCTCACCACAGAGCCCCCCCTGATTCTGGTCGCCCCTGACTTCCTCATCTCCGTCCTTTCGGTCCTCTCCGTCCTTTTGGTCCTTTATGTCCTTTTGGTCCTTTCGTCCTTTCCGATCGCTGTCGAGCGATGACTCCCCGGCCTTTCCCCTGCCCCACCGACCGCCCGGCCGCCACGATCGACGGATTCGTAAGAGCCGGTAATCGCACGCGAATAGAGTGGCAACCCCTCTTTTGACCTCGGCCGAAGCGCGATGAACTGTCGACGAGCGCATCACGATTGTTCAGGCCCTGAAAAAAATCCTCTTGACAGGAACCCTCCCGGCGCGTATATTGCGCCTCTTCGCGCGACCCGGACGGGCATCGCCCCCCGGCGCGTCCTTTGAAAACACGGGGCTATAGCTCAGTTGGAAGAGCACCTGACTGGCAGTCAGGGGGTCAGGAGTTCAAGTCTCCTTAGCTCCACCAGATAAAAATCCCGGCTTGCGCCGGGATTTTTCTTTTCCCCCCTTTGGTTTCCCCCGCCACGATCGGAATCGTAATCGGTATCGCCATCGTAATCGGTTTCGCTGCTATGATCAACGTTTGTCAAGGCCAAAATCAACCATTGAAACTGTTAGAACGTCTATCCATGACACGCTGCTATTCGATCCTGCGGAATAATCCGCAGATCATTCTTCCTTTTCGGAAAGGGGAGCGGACCAAACTATCGCGTCGTGATCGGTATCGTTTCCATCATCCCCTTCCGCCGAAGCCGGGTCCGTACCCGAGATCTCCCGGGCAGTCTATAATGCTCCCCAGAATCTGGACAGAGGGTTAAGTTAAAATTCGAGGGCAGGAAGTCAAGAAAGGAGCGAGCAAGATGGGAGGAGTGAGACGGCGGCACAGTCCGGAGTTCAAGGCGAAAGTGGCG
>JAGNHB010000012.1 GCA_018001935.1 Acidobacteriota bacterium | reverse complement strand
TTTACCGCCGCTTTTGCTCTATCACCCCCCTCGCACAAGAATGCCGGCTGTCTCTGAAACGCTTCAAAACCTCTCACCGCGCCCCTTTTGGCCCTGCTTGTCCTCATGATGCGAAACCGCTGGGCCCCGCCAGGTGGCCCTTGAAAAGGCCCGACGGAAATGTTACCCTCAACCCGCCCGGCACCGAAGGGAACGGTGAAGGCCCCGCCCCGGGGGTGTCGCCGGTCCCCGCCGGATCTTCATCACGGGAGTGAAACGTCATGTCAAACGGTTCCTGCGACCAGTGCGGCATCTCGCCGCGGGCCATCATCCCTGCCGAACGGACCCGGAACGTGGAGTACGCCATCCGCGACATCGCGGTGGAAGCCGAGAAGGTGCGGCGCCAGGGGCACAAGATCCTCCCCCTGAACATCGGCGACCCCCTCAAGTACGACTTCCGGACGCCCCTGCACATGATCGAGGCCTGCCACCAGGCCATGCTGGACCAGCACAACGGCTACTCGGGCTCGAACGGCACCGACGAGGCCGTGGAGGCGATCCGCCGGGAGGCAAACCGGAAGGGGATCCGCGACATCCGGTCCATCTTCGTGTCCACGGGCGCCAGCGAGGCCATCGAACTCTGCCTCACGGCCCTGGTGAACCCCGGCGACAACGTGCTGCTCCCGAGCCCCGGCTACCCCCTCTACACCGCCGTCATGGAGAAACTCCAGGCCGAGTCCCGGCACTATCTCCTGGACGAGGACCACGACTGGCGCCCCGACGTGGCGGACATGGCGGCGAAGATCGACGACCGCACGAAGGCCATCTGCCTGATCAACCCCAACAACCCCACGGGCGCCCTCTACCGCCGGGAAGCCCTGCTCCAGGTCATCGAACTCGCCCGCCGGAACCACCTCCCGATCTTTTCCGACGAGATCTACGACAAGATGGTCTTCGACGGGCAGGAGCACCTCTCCACCGCGTCCCTGGCCGACGACGTGGGCTTCGTGACCTTCAACGGCCTGTCGAAGTCCTACCTGGTCCCGGGGTGGCGCATCGGGTGGGCCGTCGTCAGCGGCCCCGAGGAGATCATGGGCGACTTCAACGAGGCCATCCACAAGTTCGTGCGCGCCCGGCTCTGCGCCAACCACCCGCTCCAGTTCGCCATCCGGCCCGCCCTGGAGGGGGACCAGAGCCACCTGGCCGACGTGAACGCCCGGCTGACCCAGCGGCGCGACTACACCATCGAGCGGCTGAACGCCATCCCCGGGATCTCCTGCGTCAAGCCCGAAGGGGCGTTCTACGCCTTCCCCCGGCTTCACATCCCGATGGAGGACAAGGAGTTCACCCTCCGCATCCTCCACGAGTGCCACGTGCTGGTGGTCCACGGCAGCGGGTTCGGGCAGAAACCGGGGACCCGCCACTTCCGGGTGGTGACGCTGCCGGACATGGCGACCCTGGAGTCCGCCTACGACAAGCTGGACCGTTTCATGAAGAACCTGGCATGACGGTTTCCCCGCCCCGTCCCCTTCGCTTCTTCCGGTTCCTGGCCCTGGCCGGGCTGGCCTGCACGCTGACGCCCGCCGCGACCGCCGCGGCGGACGTCCCCCCGCCGGGCCCGGCCGCCCCCGCCGCGAGCCGCCCGGCCCCGGCGGCCCGAGACCTTTTCCTGGACGGGATGATGCGCGTCCGGACCGCCCTGGGGCCGACGCGGATCACCCGGAGCGAACTCCGTGAAGCCGTGCAGGACCGGCGGGTTCGGGGGACGGTCCCGGTGCGGGTGAAAACCTGGCCGTTCCTCCTGACGGACCAGGAGGGGGTCGTCCTGGTTTCCCTGGAGGCGGGCAACGCGGACCTCAACTACGTGCGGACGGAGGAGGGCTTCCGGGCGGAACTGCTGGTGTACGGGGCCATCCGCACCCTGGACGAACGGAAGGTCCAGGAGTTCGAGGACCAACTGGTCTCCGTCTACCCCGTGACCGAGTTCCAGCGGCGGGACAAGGAGCGCTCCGTCTACCAGAAGTTCGTGTTCCTGCCGCCGGGCAACTACAAGATCAGCCTGGCGGCCCAGGACCCCGTGTCCGGGAACCTGAGCCTCGTCGATGCCGGGGTGCGCGTCCCCCGCCCGGGGACGGGGCGCTTCGCCCTGTCGGTGATCCTCCCGGGCACCCGCGTGGACAAGGTGGACCCCGCCGCGAACCCCTACAACCCGTTCCTGCTCGGCGACCTCAAGCTCATCCCGGGCGTGTCGGGGACTTTCCGCCGCACCGAGGGGCTCACGGCCTACTTCCAGATCCTCCCCGGCCCCGGGGGGCCCGCGGCGGGGTACGCCGTCCGGTACGAGGTCCGGCGGGGGGGCGAGGCGGTCTGGTCCGCCGTCGATCCGGCCGGCACCCCGTTTCACCAGGAGGCGCCGAGGCGGGTCGTCGTCGTGAGGAGAATCCCCCTGGACACCCTCGAAGCCGGCAACTACACCCTGAAGGTCACCGTGACCGAGGCGGGCGGCGGGATGGAGCAAAGCGTCACGACCGACTTTAACGTGGAGGGACCATGAACCGCGTCTACCTGCGGAACCTGCAGCGGAAGGTCGCGCTGCCGCTCCCCGCCCTGCGGGGGCTCGTCCGGGCGGCGATGGCGGAACTGGGCTTCGGGAATCACTCGGTCACCGTCATCTACTGCGGCCGTCGCAAGATCCGCCAGCTGAACCGGGACTTCCGCCACAAGGACCGGCCCACGGACGTCCTCTCCTTCCCGGACGGCACGGGCGACGACGACGGGCGCGTCTACCTGGGGGAGGTCTTCATCGCCCCGGAGGTGGCCGCCGAGAACGCCCGGGACTTCGGCGCCGCCTTCGAGGCCGAACTTCGCATGCTCCACGTCCACGGGCTGCTCCACCTCGCCGGCATGGACCACGAGGCCGACCGGGGCGAGATGCTCCGTCGCCAGGCGGCGCTCCTGGAAAAGCTGCCGACCCCGTAGAACGACTCTCTCCTGTCGTGGTTCCTTTCCCCGTTTATCCGGGTTGGGGTCTTCCCGTTCGATTCGGCGGATTTTTGCGGAAAGACCCGCGAAACTTTTCCCGGGGCCCGTCATCCTAACGCCTTGAAGGCCCGCTCCCGGCGTCGGGAAAATGGCCGCCGGGATAAAAAGGTATTGCAAACGCCGGGACGGCTGTGTATATTTCCGCCGACCGCAACGTGATTTCGCCCCTCTTCGGAGGAACTTGCCAAGGGAGGTTTCTAATGAAAAAGACTCGCACCGCTTTCCTTTTCGTCTCGGCGGTCCTCGTCGCCGTCGCCCTCATGGCCCCGGCCTACCTGCCCGCCCAGGAAGGCAAGATCGTCGAGTACTCGTACTACAAGAAAGCCAAGGAAACCACGGACGTCGCGGAGAAGGAGCGGCTTTTCCTCGAGTTCTTCCAGAAGTATCCGGATTCCGAGTATTACCCCTACATGATTTACGAATTCCGCCAGTACCTGACCAAGCTCAACCAGGAAAAGAAGATGGACAAGGTCATCGAGCTGGTGGGCAAGTGCGCGGACAAGGCCAGGAACGACGCCGCGTGGGAGCTGGCCCAGGCCTACTACGCCAAGGAAGACTTCCCCAACTACCTGGCGGCCGCCGAGAAGATCTACGAGGCGAAACCTTCCGCCGAACTGGCCATGTACATCTCCCTGGCCGCCTTCAAGGGTAACGACCAGGCCCGCATGGACAAGTTCTTCGCGGAACTCGAGAAGTCCGACAACGTCAAGCTGAAGATCGACCTTTACTTCACCATCTTCGATTACTGCAAGGCGAAGAACGACCTGCCCAAGGCCGAGGAGTACGGCCTCAAGACCGTCGGCGCCTTCGAGAAGGCCGGCTTCCCCGCTTCCATGGACAAGCCCGCCGGCTTCCCCGCCAACGCGGACTGGAACCAGTACCTCACCCAGGTGCTCAGCCCCTGCCTGGGCTACGTCGGTTACGCCCACTACAAGGCCGAGAAGTTCGACACGGCCGTCGACCTGTTCACCAAGGAGATCAAGGTCCAGCCCAAGGACGCCGCCGCCTACTACTACATCGGCCTCATCTACAACAAGCAGCAGAAGATGGACCTGGTGGGCCCCTACTTCGCCAAGGCCGCCGCGCTGAACGTCCCCACGGTGTCCGACAAGGCGAAGAAATTCCTCCAGCAGCTGCTCAACGACAACGCCAAGGTCAACGCCGAGATCGCCAAGGCCAAGGAGGAGCTGGGAATCCAGTAACCCCTCGGCAGCCGTCAAAACGAAAAACGCCGTTCCCCCCGGGGAACGGCGTTTTGTTTCACTCCCACTCGATGGTGCCGGGCGGCTTGGACGTGAGGTCGTAAACCACCCGGTTGACCCCCTTCACCTCGTTGACGATCCGGGAGGAGATCCGCTCCAGGACCCGGAAGGGAAGGCGGGCCCAGTCGGCGGTCATGCCGTCGTCGCTGTGCACGGCCCGGACGGCGAGAGTGTAGTCGTAGGTCCGCTCGTCGCCCATGACGCCCACGCTGCGCACGGGGAGCAGCACGGCGAAGGACTGCCAGACTCGCCGGTAGAGCCCGGCGGCCCGGATCTCCTCCCCCACCACCGCGTCGGCGTTCCGGAGGATCTCCAGGCGCTCCGGCGTCACGTCCCCCAGGACCCGCACCGCCAGGCCGGGGCCGGGGAAGGGCTGCCGGGCCGTGAAGAGCTCGGGGATCCCCAGCGACGTCCCCAGCCGCCGGACCTCGTCCTTGAACAGCTCCCGCAGGGGCTCGATCAGCTTCAGCTTCATCTTCTCGGGGAGGCCGCCGACGTTGTGGTGGCTCTTGATGACCGCCGACGGGCCTTTCACCGAAACCGACTCGATGACGTCCGGGTACAGGGTCCCCTGGACGAGGAACTCCACGGGGCCGAGCCTGCGGGCCTCCTCCTCGAAGACCTCGATGAAGAGCCGCCCGATGATCTTGCGCTTGCGCTCGGGCTCCGTGACGCCGGCCAGCGCCTTCAGGAAGCGCGCCGAGGCGTCCACCGCCCGGACGTTGAGGTCGAGCTGCCGGAACTTCTCCATGACCTGCCGGGCCTCGTCCTTCCGGAGCAGGCCGTTGTCCACGAAGATGCAGGTCTGGCGGTTGCCCACCGCCCGGTGGACGAGGGTGGCGGCCACGGTGGAGTCCACACCCCCGCTGAGGCCGCACAGCACCGGGGCGTCGCCGGCCAGGGCGCGGATGCGCTCCACCTCCGAGCGAATGTAGGCGGACATGGACCAGGACGCCCTGCAGCGGCAGATCTCGAAGAGGAAGTTCCGGAGGACCTGCTTCCCCTTCTGCGTGTGCACCACCTCCGGGTGGAACTGGAGCCCGAAAAAGGACTTCCCGGCGTTCTCGAACGCCGCCAGGGTCGCGGCGCTGCGGGCCGTGGGGACGAAGCCCTCCGGCAGCCGGCTGACGTCGTCTCCGTGGCTCATCCAGACCACCGACTGCCCGGGCACCTTTCGGAACAAGGGGCTGCCGGGGGCCTCCACCTGCATTCGGGCCTTGCCGTACTCGCGGCGTTCCCCCCGCCCGACGGCGCCGCCGGTTTCCAGCGCCATCAACTGCATGCCGTAACAAATGCCCAGGACCGGCAGGCCCATCGCGAAGAACCGCCGGTCGCACCGGGGGCTCCCCGGCTCCAGAACGGACTGCGGGCCGCCCGACAGGATGACGCCCTTGAGGCGGCGCCCCGCGAGCGTCGCGGGGTCCACCGTGCAGGGGAAGATCTCGCAGAAGACCTTCAGCTCCCGCACCCGGCGGGCAATGAGCTGGGTGTACTGGGAGCCGAAGTCCAGGACGGCGATCTCGTCGTGCGTTTTCATGAGCGGACCTCGCGGGCGCCGGCCTTTTCCCGGTCCGGGAAGACCAGCGAAAACAGGAGGATGGCGACCATCGCCACCCCGAACGTGGAGAAACGGGAGGTGACCTGCTTGTCGAACCCCGTCGTCATGGAGATCACGGTGGCCAGGAAGCCGGCGACCATGGAGGCCAGAATGCCGGCGCTGCTGGTGCGCTTCCAGAAGAAGGCGCACAGGACGGCCGGCGAGAAGGAGCAGCCGATCCCCGCCCAGACCCAGCTCACCACGCTGTAGATGTCCTCGCCGGAGAAGTGGGAGATGAGGAGGGCGACGGCCCCCACCCCCAGCAGCGTCAGCCGGGAGAGGCGGACCAGGGTCCGGTCGGACCCCTCGCGCTTCAGGGCCTTGTGGTAGAGGTCCTCGGTCACGGCGGAGGTGGTGATGAGGAGCAGGGAGGAAGCCGTGGACATGATGGCGGCGATGGCCCCCACCAGCAGGATGCCCGACAGCCACGGTGCAACCGACTTCAGGAGGGCGTGGGGAAGGATCAGCTCGGGGTCGGCCACGGCTTTCGGGCCGTACAGCGCCAGGGCCAGCCAGCCGATGGCCAGCGCCCCCAGGTAGGCGAAGAGGGTCCAGAGGATGGCGACCCACATCCCCGTCTTCACCGACTTGTCGTCCTTCATGGCCATCCAGCGGGTGGAGAGCTGGGGCTGCCCGCCCAGGTAGCCGAAGACCCAGGAGAACTCCAGGAAGAGGAAGGTTCCCATGGCCAGGCCGACCATCCCGCCGGTCCAGGAGTCCATGGCGATCTTTCCCGGGACACTGGCGGCGGCCAGGGCGCCGGTGACGGAGATCCCCTGGTTCAGGACCATCCACAACATGACCAGGGGGGTCACGATGAAGGTCAGGATCATCAGGATGGCCTGCACGGCGTCCGTCCAGACCACGGAGAAGAAGCCGCCGGCGCTGGCGTAGGCCATCACCACCACAGCCGTGATCAGCAGCCCCCACGCCGCCGGGAGGTCGAAGGTCTTGAGGAGGGCCTTCCCGCCGCCCTTGAACTGGGCGGCCACGTAGAGGACGTAGAAGAAGATGATGATGATGCTGGCGTACCAGCGGATGTAGAGCGCCCGCCGCGGGTATTTCGCGGCGAAGTAGTCGATGTAGGTGATGGTCCCGTACGTGTCGGCTTCCCGGCGGAATTCGCGGGCCAGGAAGAGCCAGGCCAGGGTGATCCCGACGACGCAGCCCGCCGCCACCCACACGGCGGCGAGCCCCATGGTGTAGGCCAGGCCCGGCAGGCCCAGGATCAGCCAGGCGGACTCGCCGGTGGAGCGTTCGCTCAGGGCCAGGATCCAGCCCGGGAGCTTCTTGCCGCCGAGGTGGTAGTCGGCCCGGGTCATCTCCTTGCGGGAGTAGTACCAGCCGATGGCCAGCATGCCGCCGAAGTAAAGGATCAGCTCCGCAATGACCCACGGGTTGTTGATCATACCCTCCCCCTCGCGTGAATGTCGGCACGGTGAAAGAACGGAGGCTCATTATGCATGGGAAGCGTCCGGAAGTCAAGACGGGAGAAGGGGCAGGCCAGGTATTCAGCAATTCGTGTCTTTGCGTTCTTTGTGGTTCGATAGGCCCGGCCTTTTTACGGGGCCGTCAGTTCCGATTCGCGACGATTCGCGTGATTCGCGGGAAATCTCCCTTTCGCGACGTGTTGCGGGTGCTTCAAGGAAGCCCGGCCGGGCGATCCGGAGAGGGGCCGGACCCCCTCACATCAGGTGCAGCGCCAGTTTCTCGTCGATCTTGTCCCGGGCGACGGAGCGGAACATGGACATCATCCCCTCCAGCGTCAGCGTCACGGTCACCGACTCCGCTTCGACGCGGATGGTCCCCGAGACCCCCTGCCCCGCAAAGGTGCAGTCCCGGCCGTCCGCGCTCCAGGTCACGGTCACTTCCTCGAAGGTGCTGGATCGCGCCTGCAGGTCCGCCAGCATGGCACGCACCCGGCGGCCGGCCTCCTCGAACCCCAGCCGGTGTGCCCGGCTCACCTCGATCGCGCTCATGCGTTCCCTCCTGATTTGGATTCAACCCCTCTCCGACGCATCCACGCAAAAAGTCGCATTTTGCCCGCGAATCACGCGAATAAACGCGAATCAGAATTCAAAAACTGCTAGATATTATTCGTGTTATAAATTCGCGTATATTCGTGTTATTCGCGGGAAATCTCCCTTTCGCGACTTTTTACGGGCTCATCAATCATGAGTGTCGGGAATTCGCGCCCATGGTCGTTATTCGCGGGATGTCTCCTTTTCGCGACTTGTTGCGGGTGCCTCAAGCTTTCACCAGCGCGCACAGGGCCTTCACGGCCTGGGCCGGGTCCGGCCCCACCGCCGTCTCGTCCGACAGGATGAACCCCGCCGCCCCGTTCTCCAGCGCGTACCGCACCGCCACCGCCTCCGCCCGGGACGGCCTCCCCAGGTGGAGGCACCCCATGAGCACCTCCCCCGCCACCAGGACCCGCCGCCCGGCCTTTCGCGCCTTCTCCAGGACGGCCGTCTCCGCCTTCCCGAGTTCGTGCGGCGGCAGGTGCGTCCCCAGGTCTCCCCGCGCGACGCACACGGTCCGCACGGAAGGGAGGAAGAGGTCGAGGTTCCGCAGGGCCTCCGCGGTCTCGATCTTGGGGATCGGCTCCACCGTGCTCGCCCCCAGGCGCTGGCAGGCGGAGACGGTCCCGGAGATGTCCTCGGGCCCCTCGCAGAACGACAGCAGAAGGCGGGTGACCCCCTCCCCCACCGCAATCCGCAAGCGGTCGGGGAGCAGGCCGAACAGGGCGGCGGAGGCGCCCTCGAAGGAGATGCCCATCCGGTTGACCGCCCGCCCCCCCTTGATCACCCGGCAGACGTAGCCCTTCCGCGGCGGCTCCGGGACCTCCTCCACCTCCAGGATGATCCGCCCGTCCCGCAGCGAGAGGACCCGCCCCGGCCCCAGGGGGGGGCACGGGTCCGGCGGTTCCCAGGGGATCACCTTGTCCCACATCGTCGCCCCCGGCTGGGTCCCGAGACGGACGCGCTCCCCCGGCAGCAGGTCCAACTCCATCAGGAGGTCGCCCGTGCGGAGCTTGCGCCCCGGCAGGTCGGCGATCACCGGGACGGGGGTTGCGCTCCTCCGGAGTCCCTTGAAACGGGAGAAGAAATCGCTCAGCCAGGACGGGTCGGCGTGGGCGAGGTTGACGCGGAAGGTGTCGGCCCCGGCGTCCAGCATCGCCCTCAGGACCGGGGTGGACTCGGAAGCGGGACCGACGGTGACGATGATCTCGGGTTTCATGTTCGTTCACTCAGCTCTGCAAGGATTCTTCGTCCGCCCGACAGACCCGGTTGCGTCCGCCGGCCTTGGCGTGGTACAGGGCCTGGTCCGCCCGGCGGAGCACGCTCTCCAGGGACTCCTCCGCCTCGCCCGCCCGCCCCGCCACCCCGAGACTCACCGTCACGGGGATCGAGTCCGCCTCGGTCTCGACCGCCGCCGCGGCGACCACGAGCCGGATGCTGTCGGCCACCTGGGCGGCCGCGGCGGTGTCGGTCTCGGGCAGCAGGATGGCGAACTCCTCGCCGCCGTAGCGCCCGATGACGTCGTTGGCCCGCAGCGAGTTCCGGAAGCGGCTCGCCACGGCCTTGAGGACCACGTCCCCCGCCACGTGCCCCCACGTGTCGTTGACCCGTTTGAAGTGGTCGATGTCCGACATGAGCAGGGAGATGGGCTTGCGCGAGCGCCGGCAGCGCTGGAACTCGTGCTGGGCCAGGACGAAGAACTGGCGCCGGTTGTACAGCCGGGTCAGGGGGTCGGTGACGGCCAGGAGGCGGACTTCCGCGAAGAGCCGGGCGTTCTCGAGGGCCAGGGCGGCGTGGCCCGCGAAGGCCAGCAGCTGTTCCGCCTGGGCGGGCTCGTAGGGCTCCCCGGCGAACTTGTGGAGGGAGAGGCAGGCGATCACCCGCCCCTTGGCCATCACCGGCGCGCCGACCCAGGACCGCGTCCCGGCGAAGGGCGCGAAGGCCCCGTCCGGCAGCCCGGCGGCGGCGGTGTCCGTGATGGCGGCGGGGCCGAGGGTCCGGACCATCTCCCCGAGGTGGGAGGGGGTCTCCCGGGGCAGCGCCCCGCCGGGGGCGCCCGCCTCCCCGGCCGCCGGCTCCGGGGCGGGACGGGCCCGGATCAGTCGGACCTGCTCGTCCTCCACCACGAAGATCCCCGCGGCGTCGTAGGGGATCACCCGGCCGATCTGCTCCAGGACCTGGTCCACCACCCGGTCGAACTCCAGGCTGGAGGACAGGACGAGGCCCGCGTCCCGGAGCGCCTCGGCGAAGCGCCGGGCCGCCCGCTCGGCGTTCTCCGCGCGAAGCCGGACCACGATCTCGGACTGGAGGCGCTCGTTGGCGGACTCGAGTTCCGCCGTCCGCTCGTGGACCAGTTCCTCCAGGTGCTCCTGGTACTCCTTGAGGGCGGCCTCGGCCCTTTTGCGCTCCGCCAGTTCCTGCTGGGCGAGGTCGTAGAGCCGGGCGTTCTCCAGGGCCACCGCCGCCTGGTCGGCGAACGCCTGCAGGTTGGTGCCGTCGGCCTCGGAGTAGAAGCCGGGCGTGCTGCTGTTGACGCTCAGGAAGCCCATCACCGCGCCCTTGGCAATGAGGGGGGCCCCGGCGTAGGACTTGATCCAGGCGGTCTCGTCGTTCTTGACCCACCCCTCGTAGATGTCGGTGTGGGCGATGACCAGGGGGGCCTGGTTCTCGGTCATCCAGCGGAGGGTGGTGAGGTCGTCGCCCCGGAACTGCTTGATCCAGTTCACGCGCTCGTTCCGGTCGTAGGGGAAGTGGATGAGGGACTGGAGGGTGCCCCCCTCCACCAGCATGATGTTGGCGGAGTCGTTGGGGACCACCACCCGGAGGTTTCGGAGGATCCGCTCCACCAGCTCCTGGAAGTCCAGGGTGCCGGTGATGGCCGAGAGGGCCCGGCAGAGGGCGTCGGCCATGCAGCTCCCCTCGGCGGGGGCCTCCGGCTCGGCGGCGGTACGGGTCAGGCAGCGTCTGATCATGTCGTCGGCACCCTGGGAACACACGGGTTATCACCCCCCGGCCCCCGGGGGGCGGTTCCGGCCGGACGAGCGGGTCCCCCCCGCTCACGTTTCCCGGTTCTCGCGGCCTCAACGTACGCGAGGACCGCCCCGAAGTCAAGGAAAAAGCAACCCCGTACGCGCGCCGAGCGTACGCGCGCCGAGCGTACGCGCGCCGAGCGTACGCGCGCCGAGCCGAGGCGCGCGACATTCCCCCGGCCGCACCTCGCGCAAACGTCCCGCCGACCCCTTCCACCCCTCACCCCCATCCGCCGGGCTCGGCTTGCCCGGCGTACCCGCACCGGCGTACGCGCGCCGAGCCGAGGCGCGCGACACCCCCCCCGGCCGCACCTCGCGCAAACGTCCCGCCGACCCCTTCCACCCCTCACCCCATCCGCCGGGCTCGGCTCGCCCGGCGTACCCGCACCGGCGTACCCGCACCTTTCCCCTTGACCTCCGCCCCCACCTGTGATAGGGTTCGTTTTTCGGCGCCTGTAGCTCAGTGGATAGAGCACTGGTCTCCGGAACCAGGGGTCGCGCGTTCGACTCGCGCCAGGCGTACCAGACAAAAAGAGCCGTATCAATCAGATGCGGCTCTTTTCTTTTCCTTCCATTGAGAACTGTTTTACCCGGTATTCTTGCCAATTTCGGCGAAAAATTCCCTGTTTTTTCTTCCCACTGTCAAGAAATCGTCAAGTTTTTTTGGGCGTCGCTTTTTCTGTTTATCCCGTATCCATGCGGGTTAGTGCTCGGCTCCGTTTTGGTCGGGTTATTCGTGGGCGGACGCAGACCACAGGTGACCCCGAATTCCCCTGATTTGTACCCGGCGTCAAGGTTTTTTGGTTTCAAAGAATCGTGTGAATCGGCTCGCATGGCGGAATCCGGTTCAAGATCGTCAAAGGCAAGCGTCAAGATTTTTTGAATTGGTGGAGAAAATGCCCACGCTGCCCCAGGATGAACGATCCCCAATCGGCCTATGGTAGGGTAGCGGCCCCCCTCCCGCGCGCGGCTCCTGGGCCATCCTGTGCGGTCGGCCGGGTGGTCCCGGACACCCGGAGAAGAAAAACCCTCCGTCAGCGCAGGGATTCTCCCGTGTCCGTGTTAGCTTATTTCAACACATCCGCAGCACCGGGTTGACTTGCAGCTTCCAGGGTCCGGCTCATCAGAACAACGGCCCACACCTCGCCAGGAAACGACATGGCTGAATCTGTGATATTAAAGGCGCTTTTGGGAACCCAGCTGAAGTTATTGACCCCTGCCATTACATAGGATCGCTCTGCCTTCGCCACCAACCAATAAATACTGGGATATGTTTGGGGATATATTCGACCACCATCCCGCTCCATTTTGGTGGGCATCAATGCTTGGGCAATACCGGGAATCTCAGGCCAGAACTCAAGTCCATAAGTAGTCGGTAACACGTTCGGGTTGAGCCCTTGCTTCGAATGAAAACCGATCGAGATGAGGGCCAGCTTTTCCTTGAAAAAACAGAAGACGAAATTTCGCAACTGCTTATCGCCTTTCGGTTCATAAGTCCAGTACTCAAAAATCTTCTTGTTATGCTCCGGAATAAGGATTCGATCGATCGGTGTCCGGGTGATCTTGTTCATCTCCCTCTTTTTCGGTTCGCCGAACGCTTTTAATACATCTTGCTTGGTTGATTCATCCAGCACCATCCCACGCCATCTATCAGGCTTTGGTTTATCCTCAGAAAACCCCCACGATAAAGCAAGGAATGTTAGAAATATACCTGCTAGCTTGTTCATAAACGCCTCCGTGTTGTAAATCTATTTTACAACTTTTTCGGTTTCGGAACAGGAAAAGACCGGTAGAGCGCCGGACTCTTCCCACTTCTTCGCCCAGGTGGTCAGGTCGTGAGGTATCCGGCGGCGGCCAGGGCGTCCCGGTCGGCGGTCCGGCCTTCCGCCAGGGAGTGATGGGCCCGGAAGGTCTCGCGGCCGATCACCTCCCCGGTCTTCGGGTCGGTCACGGCGAGCCCCTCGGGCCCCTGCTTCAGTTCCAGCGCGCGCAACCGGGCGGACCCCGGTTCGTCGGTGAAGGTCGGCGGCTTGATGTTGCTCTCTGCGGTCCAGATCATGGTTTCACCTCCTGTGTGTCTCATTCCGGTTCTTGATCGGCTTCCGGGATCGGGCGGCGGGTCCGGATCCTGTCGAGGTACTCTCGGAGATCCTTGACGGTGATCCGGATCAGGCGGCCCATCGGGCAGTAGCTCAGGCGACCGGCGGCGATCTCCGCCCGGACCAGGGCGGTTGACACCCCCAGGCGGGCAGCGGCTTCCTCAACCGACATCGTCCGGACTTCGTCCACCTCCGCGCGCATCTCGTTGATCTTGGCAAGGAGTGCTTCGTTCTTCGCTTGCATCTCCCGCTCCCGTCCCGCTCCGGCCCGATCCTTCGGCGGTCTCCCGCGTCTCTTCGTCTCCTCTTGCATAATCACCTCCTTGGTTCCGTATTTTATCGTATATGTTTCATTCGTTTCAATAGCGTTTTTCGTATGCATATTCCGTGCCAAAACGCTGATATAAGCCGATCCGAAAACTCGCATAATTCGACTGAAGAAACGCAATTGCTTTGTTTTGAGTGAGATAAAAAGTCGTGTCCGATAAGAAACATTATGTCAACTAGACGTGTTTTAACAGTCGCAATGCGCTCATTTCATTGAAGATATGCGTAGCTGAGCCATGGGAGCGGGTTTGTGTTAGGTTGTAAAACATTCTCTCTATTATGCAATTCATTGAATTCAAGTGGCTTGAACTTCACCAGCCGGGCGGAACCCACATGAAAATCTCCCGCATCCGGTTCTCCCCATACCATACCGCCATCGCGACCGACAACACAAGGTCATCGTTCGCCCCCTCCCGGGCGTTGAAGGTCTCCCGGCCCGTCGCGGTAACCCTCATCTGAAAGTCCCGGAGCTCGCCTTCCAGGAGTTCGGCGTGTTCCAGCCGGGCGGCCCACTTCAACCGACCGTATCCCATGACCAATTGGACACTCGACACGAGGTAGGATTTCGGGACGTGACAAGAGCCGTCGGCCCCGTCGGCGGCTTCGTTCCCGGCGGTGATGACGATCCCCTTCGGGTTCAGCCCGACCCGGCGGAGGTCTTGAACCACGGGAAGCCCGACGCCGGTTTGGTCAACCACGAGATCGGTCCGGCCCCGGAGTTCGGGCGAGTCCATCATCCGGGCGATGAGGGCGACGATCTCCGGGTAGGTGGTCCCGCGCTTCATCCGGTGAAGGTGCCGGAAGTGGTAGACCTTCGGCGTCTCTTCCTCGCTCAGTTCGCGGCGCGGCCCCCCCGGCCGGACGATCTCGCAGACCGACAGGGCGGTGAAGTCCCCCATGCACCCCAGGTCAACACTCAGAATGAAGTCAGTCACGGCGGCCTCCTCAGAAGTGCAGCGGTTGAATCGAATCGTCCCGGCAAGCGTGGATTGCGTCCATGCTGAAGACGGCGGTCAGGTCATCGACGAATTCGCAGGCGTATTCTTGGCGGAACAGGGTTTCCCCAAGCGCCAGACGTTCGGCGGCGAGGAAGCCCGGCGGGATCCTCGGGCATTCAGCGGCCGGGACGCGGACCTTGCGCCAACCCTCCCCATCGGTCCACAGCTTGTGGAACACTCCCCGGCGGCCGGCCGGAGTGGAGAGCAGGACGATCCGGCCCCCGGAGGTCGCCACCATGGGCGTGACGGCCGAAAGAAGGTCATCGTCAATCCGCGCGGCTTCGTCCATCAGGATCAGGTTCACCCCGGAGAAGCCCCGGACCGTGTCTTCACTCCCCGGAAGGCTCAGGATCCGCGACCCGTTCGGCAGGACGTAGGTGGTCCGGTTCTCTTCGAGCGGCGCCCCCGTGCCCAGGGAGCCCAGGAAACGGACCAGCTTCCGGAACAGTTCGCCGGACTGTCGAAGGGAAGGCGAGATGACGATGATTTCCGACCGGGCCCGGAATATCGCTTGATGGCAGGCAAGCAGGGCACAGACGGTGCTCTTCCCGACTTGCCGGGACGTGTTCAGGATCACCCGGGACTCCCCGGCCCGGAGGAAGCCCGCTTGCCACGGGTCCGACTCGAAGCCCAGGGCGTCACGGGCCCAGGCGGCCGGGTCGAAGACGTGGCGCAAGTCCCGGGCCATGGCGGCCAGGACCGACGCGGGAAGGCTCCGCGTGTTCATCTCACCCACCTTCGACGGTCCGGGCGAGGGCGGCCCGCGCTTCCGGGAAGGGCTCCAGGGCGCAAAGGATCCGCTCCCGCAAGGTCACCCACTCCGGCATCACGATGATGTTCACTCGCGGGCTTTCGTCGATGTCGCCCAGGAGCTTCGAGAGCAGTTCCAGGTTCTTCCGCGCGGAGTCGATGGCCCGCAACGCCAGGACGGGATCACTTTCCCGGGCATCGTTCAGGATCCCCAGGGTCGCTTCCTGAAGGGCCCGGCATTGCTCCAAGGTGGTCATCCCGGCGGTGATCCGCTCTTCCTCCTGGGCCTCCCTGGCGGCCGTCACGGCCTCCTTCATGCAGTCGTCACGATGCCGCCGGATGCTCCCCTCCGTCCCGCCACAATCCGCCACAATGCGAAGGACCGGCTTGTTCGCCAGGATGGCGGCTTCGATCTCCGCCCGGTTCGGGTGAGTGCAGATCGTACAAGGTCGCGACATGGGTTCACCTCAGTTCGTGGCAACCCGGGCCCGGAGAAGAAACAGCGCAGCCCGGGCCATGATGCTCCGGCGCGGGAAGGATCCGGCAATCTTTGCGAGCTCCTCAGGCGGGTACCTCCGGAAGGCGCGGAGGGTTCCCCACCATTCGCGGCGTGAGTCATAGCGCCCCCGTCGGCCCCTGAATACAGGCTCCCGCTCCAGTTCGCAGAACACCCTCAGGTCGGCTTCCGGCCGTTCCATCAGGAGCAGGGCGGCGGCGCGGTATCGGGCGGTCCGGCGGTCCTCCCGGCGGACGTGGTCTTCGAGTTCGGCCGTGGTCTTGTCGGACCATCGGCGGAGGAAGAAGTTAAGTTTCGTTTCGCTCATTGCGGTCTCCTTCATGTTCATCGGTTCACTCCATGACGTCCAGAAGCGCTTCACGGGCGGCGGCCTTCATCGGCTTCAGGCACTCCCGCTCCCGTCGTTGCCGGTCGATCTCTTTGTTCAAGCCTTCAAGGTCGATGACTTGCCGGACCGTGTCTTCAAGCAGGTCTTGCAGCGCTTCCGGATGCAGCGCTTCGAGTTCATAGGCAAAGCGGCCGTTTTCCTTCGCAAACCGTTTGAACCTTGAACTGGTCACCTTCGCCTCGGTATTCGGCTGAAGGTTCAGCCTGTGGACTTGTTCCTTCGTCAACGCGGCCTTCACGCATTCGATCCGGTCACCCAACCCGAAATCATCCCTCAGGGTTCGGGCGGTCGCTTGCGGGATGTCTTCCCCTTCCGGGTCGAAGTCGTTGACGAACACCAGGACAAGGCGCGCTTTGCCGCTCTCCCTGAAGCGTTCCGCGATGTCGTGAAGCGGCGGGATGGAGCAGTAGCCCCGGCCCAGCGTCATCGGGATTCCGTACTTCTTGCATACCGGCCCGATCACGCTCCGGATCGTGTTCTTCTCGCCCAATACCTCGACATGGTCGGGTTGCGAACGGAGCAAGTCCCGGCGGTAACCTTCCAGAAAGAAATTCACCTCTTGAGTCACAAACGCCCCCACGGACTGAAACACGTCCCATGACGAAAACGGCCGCGTTTCGTCGGCGATGCACTCGAACGGGATGCGGCCTTCCAGGCGAGCGGCGGTCAGGAGCCGGGAAAGTGCCTGATAGCTGTTCCGGTCGTTGCGGTAAACGGAGCCGGGTTTCCTGGCGTGGCGCAAGGGCGGGTTGTTCAACAGCCGGTAATGAATCATCCTCAAGGTCAATGGACGGTGTCCGATCAACTCGTTCAGAACGCCGATAGCTCCGTTCAGGAAGGGAATTCCAGCATTCGTGATCTTGGACCGGCGGCGCTCGCCCCCGATCTCAAGCGGAATGAAGTCCCTGTTGCAACTCTCCCCTTCGGTGAAGACATCGTCTTCCCCGCCGAAATCGGTGTCGCCGGAAATCGCGGCTGCTTCCCGGATCTCCTCGACCGGCGTCTTCGTCCTCTGTTGCCAGTTGTAGCGCGCCAACTCTTCGCGGAATCGCTCCGGCTCTTCCACCCGGGAAATAGGGTCTATGCGGACGGGAACGGCATTCAGACCGGCGAGCCGGGCGGCCGCGTGGCGACGGTGCCCGGAGAGGATGAAGCCATCAAGCGTGATGACCAGAGGCTCCCGGACCCCGTTCCGGGCGATGTCCCGGGCGAGCTCCGAAACGCTCTCCTTCGACACGGGACAATACAGCTTCGTGTTTTCCGGAGACGGGACGATGCGGTCAATCGGGTATTCCTGGATTGAATCCCGGTTTTTTAGACTAGTCTCATTTTTCATGGTTTCCTCCCGTAATACCGTTCAAGCAGCCCGTCCCCGACCGGGCAGGGCTTCCGGGACCGCCCCTGGCAGACCGGGCAGCGGCGACGGTGGGAATAGTAACGGGTCCGCAACCCCAGGCCGCTTTCCGGGTCAACCCCGAAGATGCGGCGGAGGATCTCCGGCAACGGGTCCGTTTCGGACCGTTCGGCAGCCAGGCGCAACCCGGCGATCAGGTGGCGGTCTTCCGGCTCCGGCGACCCCCGGCCTTCCTCGAAGAGGGCCCGCAGGCGGTCCGGGTCCGCGTCCATAACCGGCTCGATTTCTTCCAGGAGGTCGAAGGAGATCGGCCCGGTCGGCTTCTTTGCATCGAAGGTCTCGCCTCTCATGACCCCACCTCGAAGGCGATCTCATCGAACAGGAGTTTCCTTGACGGCGTCGGAACCTTGTCTTTCTTCCCGTCTCCCTGCTTTTTATCCGGCACATCCGGCACATTGTGATTTTTCAATGAGTTACCACTGGTTTCCATCCGACACACTCCCCTCTCTTGTGCCGGATTGGTTTCGTTGTAAGTTGTTGTTGTTAAAGATTGTGCCGCTTGTTCCGGATTTGATGCGGGTTGCCGTTGAGAAACACTCTCCTCGGGCAAGAACCGCTTCCATGCGTCAACGAAATCTTCTTTGTGGTATCCCTTCCTTGTCCCTTCAACGTCTTCGGGTCGGCTTGAGCGGGATCGGATCTTGAAAGACCGGAGGAGGTTCGCCAGGGCGCGGGCGTGAAGCGGTTTGTCCTTGCAGTAGGTCGCCCAGGGCTTGGAATCGTCGGCATTCAGCAACCGGAGGAGATCGGCCGATGCAAGAATGGAATGCCCGTCGAAGGCGTCCCGGCAGTCGGCGAGGATCTGTTGCTTGAACGGCGCTTCTTCTCCTTCGGCCCGGTTGCACAGAGCAAGGGCGGCCTTCTGACAGCGTTCCGGCCACGGCCCCCCGGCGATGGCGGCGATCTGGAAAAGCGGGCCCCACAGGTCCGCTTCCCGGTCGTTCAGGCTCTCCGGGATGGCCGGGTCAACCCCTGCCAACCGTTCGGCGTTGTCATCCGCCCATCGGCGGCACATCCGGCGGATCTCCTGGAAGTCCGCTTCGCGGCCCCGGAGCCGGGCGACCTTCTCGGACCGTAGCTTGCGCTTCATTTCGACGATGATCCCACGGTCCATGAGAGTCTGGGCGCGGCGGCCGATCCCGGCGAGGATCTTCGGTGCCCAGGTGGAAAAGACCTTCGGTTTCTTGTCGTCTCCCTCGCATCGGATGACGCAGGCGGCCGCCCGGGTGAATCCGGAGTTCAGGATCCCCCGCGCTTCCTCGTTCGCTTCAAGGAAAGAGTCGCACTCGTCGATTATCAGCGTCGGCGTGAAGTCCTCGATGACCCGATAAATCGCGGCGGCGGACACGTTCCCGGCAGGAAGCGGCCGGTTCACGATCTTCGACATTGCGGCGAGGAGGGTTGTCTTCCCGCATCGAAGCAGCGGCGACGTGACGATCAGGAGGGCCATCGCCTCGAAGGAGTCCGGCGCGTAGGTCATCGGACCCCAGAGGGCACAGGCGACGAAAGCGGGTTCTTCGAGGATGACGTGCCGACGAAGGGCCGCTTCGATTCGGCCCAGGAGGGCGGCCCCGTCTACAGGGTCGGGCCACGGCTCCGGGTCGGTCAGGATCCCCCCGACTCCCGACTCTTTCGGTTCATGGGTTTTCTGGTACTTCAGCCAATCGCTCCGAAGCGGAGTCAAACCGATCCCGGAGGCTTCGGCGGCCGCTTTCAGCACAAGGTCAATCTCGACATCCAGCAACCCGGCAAGGCGCATTTCCTTGAAGAGCCCCGGCAGGACCGCCCCGACGTTGTCTTCCTGGAGGGTCGCGGCGAGGGCTTTGATTTCGTCGAAGGTCATTCCCATGCGCGCACCCTCCCCCAGGCGGATCGGCGGCGCTCCGGCTCCCGGTCTTTCTGCCGCTCCGGCTCCGGTTCCCAGTCTCCCAAGCGCGCGGCCGGGTTCAGGTAGAGCAGTCGTTGCAGACGGCCGTTGTCCCGGATGTGACCCGGCATCCGGGAAAGCCTTGCCTCGTTCCGACAGGAGCGGTCCGCCCCGTATTGAACGAAGCGCGGGAAAATGTTTTGCTCCACCCATGATTCCCACTTCTCACGGTCGTCACAATCAACCCGGACCCAGGCGTGAACGGACTTGTTGCCGCTGTCAATCAAGGCGGCGACCGGCAACCCGTTTCCCATCACCCGGAAGTAGAAGGCCAATTGGTCCCGGCGGGCGGCCCCGTCGAATTCCAGAATCATGAAGTGGAAGGCGGAAACGGTATCGTCGCAGCGGAAAGACGGGCGGCCGTCCTTCGCCTCCCCCCGGCGGCCGGTCAGCGGGTTCGGGATGACGAAGGGCGGAATCTTCGCCCCCTGGCGGAAGGACCGGGCCCAGTCGGTGGCGGACCGAATGTTGATTCCCGGTCGGCCGGGTTCGAGTCGGTCCCCGGCGAAGAGCAACTCCCCGGGCGCGTAAAGCCCACCCAGGACCGCCCCGGCCATTTCGACGGAATCAACCGGCAAGGGATCGGACCCGGCCTGAATCTCATGGAGAAGGGCGGCTTCGCCCATCTCCCGGACCGGCGCGATGTAGCGGGCCATGACGGCTTCCGGCGGTTCGGTGGGCTCCTGGCGGCGCGGCGCGGCGGTCGGTGTCCAGGTGGTTTCGGCGTAGGCTTTCCGGAGGGCGTCGGTGATCTCCGCGTCGGTTACGGTCCGGTTGCCCGTCGGGATGCCGTCGCGGATGATCCGGAAGGCATCTTCCATGGCGAGCCCCCGGCGGGCGGCCCGGTTTGCGGCGGCGAGAATAGAACCGTGACAGCCGGATCCCGGCTTGCGGAGAAGGGCGGTTATTTCTTCATGCATTGCCGCCCCCTTTGCCCCTGGCGGATCAGCCAGCGAAAGCACGGCCGGACTGCTAACCAGGCCCGCTCTTCGTCCCGGCGGCGACGGGCTTCCTCCCGCGCTTCCCGGCGGTCAAGCCGGTCCGCTTCGACGATCTCCGGCGCTTGATCCTGATTGCTTCTCGTGTTACACTTTCGTTGAGTGAATGCTTCCCATGCCCGGCCCCGTGCCGGGCGTCTTTTTCCTGGCATCGGTCACCTCCCACGGCGGCCCCGGATGCTTTGGGCCAGCGAATTCGGTTCCAGCCGATGGCGGTAACTCCGGCGCGCCCCCCGGGGTTCGCTCTCTGCCAACCAACGGCCTACTTCGGCCACGTTCAGCAGGATCTTTTTCCCGGGTCGCCGTGCGCAACGGTCGCGGAAACTCCGCGTGTTCTTGAAGAGGAAGTGCTCAAGTTGCTTCTTCGTGAACAGGTTCGGAAACTCCGTCACGAAGGCATCAAGCGTGACCCAAGCCAGCAGGGAAGGGACCGGAACGAGTTCGTCATTCATCGGCGGCCTGCCTTTCCGAGTGCGACCGGACGGAGTCCGCTTGTCCCCTCGCAGCAAGGCGGATCCCGGCGTCCCCGCTCTTCTCTGCTATGCGGTCGAGTTCCCGGATTGTTGCCTTGAAAGCGGATTTGACCAATTCCGCATCCCGGCAGACGGCGACCGGGAGCGTGACCCCGGCCTTCGTCGAAGTGCAAATCATGAGGAAATACATTGAAACCTCCTTCTTCCGTGATGGGAACCGTTTCGTTCCCTCACTTGGAAGGGGTTTCAGCCAGGCGAAAATTAAACGCGGCGAATGGATATTTTTTTGAGAATTTTCAGCAGGAGTCTCCGATACCGGCGGAGCCTTTGCGAAACAGCTTGAACCGAAACGCCTTCCCGTTCGGCGATTTCCGCGAGAGGTACTCGGCGAGGTTCAAGGATGTAATCGGCCAGCGTTCCACGCCATTTAAGCGGAATCCCGGCAGCGTCAAGACAGTATTCGCGCAGGGTTTCAGCTTCCGCGGCTTCCAAAGCGGCTTCCTGTAATTGTTCTACCGGAATGACATCAAGGTCGGTGTCGAAATCCCGACCCTTCACCCGGCCGTGTTCCTGGAAGGTGTATCGATCTTCGATGCGGTTTCGGAGTCGGCAAAATGTTCTTTCGTGGTCAAGGGATCGGCCGGAAATGACCAGTAGCGACCGCCCCTGCCGGAATTCGGAAACGATCTCATCAGCCAGAGCATGAATTTCTTTGGCCGAAAGCTTCTCCTTGAATCCTCGCTTGAACAGGTTTGACAACTTCCCGTAAAGCAGTTTTTCGGCTGCTTCCCCGACTTGAAGGATATCTTCTCTAAGGCTCTCTCCATCGGGTATCGGGCATATCATGAAGAAAGGAACGAATTCCTTCCCGTCCCAGATCATGTCTTCCAACAGGAGCACGGGATGCACGGCGGCGACCATATGTTCCATGGATAATGCGAATCGAAGCCTTTCAATATCAAACCAATCGTCAGGTTGTGATATACTCTTCTTGTTCACGTTCTTTTCCCTCTTTCCACCGGCCGGGATCGTCCCACCCCGGCCGGTTCTCTGTCTCTACTTCGTCGCGGCCTCCCGGAATGGTACCACGGCCCCCAAGGTTTTTTCAGCGGCGGTCCGGATGATGTCATCCCGAAGGTGCGCGTACCTGGAGGTCATTGTTTCGGTGGAATGGCCCAGCAGTTTTCCGATCACGGAAAGGTCCGTCCCCGCTTGCAACAGAAGCGAAGCGGCACAATGCCGGAGGTCGTGAATCCGGAGGTCCGTCAACCCCGCGCGCTTCGTCGCGACGGCCCAGGCCGTTTTCAAGCTGAAGACCGGTTTCCCCTTTGTCTTCCCTTTCACCATGGGAAAAACGTACACAGGGCTTTCCTTCTTGGCACTCCGTCGCCGGATGATTTCCAAGCTTTCACCGAACAACGGAAGCACCCGCGCGCGCTTTGTCTTGGTTCGGGAAGCGCTCAGGACAACCCTTTCCCGGCCGGGATCAAGTTCGAGTTCGTCCCATCGCAAACCACAGATTTCCCCCCGGCGGGCCCCGGTCAACAGCAGCAGGGAAACCACGTCGGCAAGGAACGGCGATTTCGATTCTTTGCACGCTTTGAGGAGACGTCCGATTTCATCCGGCGTCAGGAAGCGGGTCCGCCCCGCCTCACAGGGCGGAACGTCAACCCGGCGGAGCGGCGATGCGTCAACCGGGAGCATATCCCATCTCCGGGCGGAGACAGTGAAGACCCGACCCAACAGCCTGAGGTAATGATGAATCGAAGTGTCCGACAGCTTTTTCTCACGAAGCCTGTTAACGGCTGTCTCCACCATCCCCGGCGTCACCTTCGAGACGGAGACGGACCCCAGTTCGGCGGACCAGAATTTCAGGCGGGCCAGCGTCGGCACCCGGTTCGATTCGGACAGTTTCGGGACCATTTCTACAATATAGCGGCCGATAGCTTCCTCAAGGGTCGGGAGTTTCGTCGGGTCGGCAACCCCTTCCCGGTATGTCCCGTTTCGCATGGCGACGGAGACTTCATCGGCCCAAGCCAGCGCTTCCTCTCGTCTCGGGAAGACCCTCTCAATGTCCTTGAACCCCCTCCGCCGGATCTTGGCAGCCCATCGGACAACCCCCTTTTTGCCCACTCGCTTTGAAATCGTTGCCATTTCATTCCTCCTGAATGGTTTAGCACACACTACGAAACTACCACGAAAAAAACGCAGTGTCAAGAATTCGTCAAGAAATCGCTTTGAATGTTTTTATACTATTGATTTTTTGGTATTTGCAAACAGGCTATTGGTCTCCGGAACCAGGGGTCGCGCGTTCGATCCGCGCCAGGCGTACCACTTATCCAAGGCCCATCGACCCGATGGGCCTTTTCCTTTCCCGGGTCACGTCATCCCGCCACGTCACGGGTGAAGATGACCGCCGGGGTTCCGTTTTGACGGCGGCGCTCCCCCGCAGCCGACTTCTTCCTGCCTGCAATGAATCCGGAGTGCGGGAGTGAGTCTTCGAACTCCCGCTTTGGTCTCGGATCGGTGCTTCGTCGGTCTAGGGGGGGGAAGGGACGAAAGGACCAAAGGGACCAAAAGGACCAAAGGGACCAAAAAGACCAAAGGGACCAAAAAGACCAAAGGGACCAAAAAGACCAAAAGGGCCAAGAGGACCAGAAGGGCCAAGAGGACCAGAAGGACCAAAGGAACCCCCAGAATACAAAGGGTTCAAAAGGTTCAAGGGATCCAAAGGATCCCGAAGAACTCAGAGAACCAGACGAGCCCAAGAAATCCAGGGGGCCCCGGGGAGCCCAGCGGCCTGCTTTGCGAGGCTTTGCGTCTCTGCGCCCTTGCGTGAAGCCACATGCGCGATTCAGTCCCAGGCCCGGCTGAGGACCGGTCACCGCGGAAGACCGCGCGCAAGCTGAAGCTTGCGCCACCCTTTGGGTTGTGGCGCCGGCTTCAGCCGGCGTGCATTCCGGCGTGATGGAGGCGTGCTTCCTGCGCAATGCCGCTCCGGTCGTGTCCCTCGATGCGGGGCGGCTCCCGCCTCTCTGGCGGGATGCGTTTCCCGATCGATGCCGGTCCGTTCCGGATGAACTTTTTTCTTGACCCGGAGTGCTTCGGATGAGGAACAATCCGGCGCTTTGGCGTATGATACGGTTCGCCCGGGACGGCGAGGGCCGGTCCGGGCCCCAGATTCCGCGAGGAGGCGACGGTGAGCAGAGCGACGACGACGATGGTCCTGACGATGGTCCTGATCCTGGCCGCCGCGGTGGCGACGGCGGCCCCCGCCGCAAACCCTGGCGCGGCGGGCCCCCCGGCCGCCAAGGCGGCCGGTAAAGCCCGGGCCGAGGACGGGAAAGCCGCGGCGGGCAACCCGTTCTTCCACGCGTGGAAGACCCCCCCCTTCGCCACGCCGCCCTTCGACCGCATCCGGACCGAGCACTTCCTCCCCGCGTTCGAGGAGGGCATGAAGCGGCAGAAGGCGGAGATCGCGGCCATCGTCGCCAACCCGAAGCCGCCGACCTTCGCCAACACCATCGTGGCGCTGGACGCCACGGGCGGCTTCCTGGCCCGCGTGGGCGCCGTGTTCTACCTCCTCTCCGGCGCCGAGACCCACGAGGCGCTGCAGGCCGTGGAGGCCAGGGTCAAGCCGATGCTCGCCGGCCACACCGACGACATCTACATGAACGAGGGGCTCTTCAGGCGCGTCAAGGCAGTGTACGACCGGAAGGGCACGCTCACGCTGGACGCCGAGCAGACGATGCTCCTGGACCGGACCTACCGGCGCTTCGTGCGGGGCGGGGCCAACCTGGACGCCGCCCGGAAGGAGCGCCTGCGGGCCGTCAATGCCGAGCTGTCCAGCCTGACCGTGAAGTTTGGCGACAACCTGCTGAAGGAGACCAACGCCTTCCGGCTGGTCGTCGATCGTGAAGCCGACCTGGCCGGCCTGCCGCCGGGCCCGGTGGCCGCCGCGGCGGAAGCTGCGAAAGAAGCCGGGCTGACCGGCAAGTGGGTCTTCACCCTCAAGGGGCCCAGCCTCTGGCCCTTCCTGGAATCCGCCGGGAACCGGGACCTGCGACGGCAGATCCTCACCGCTTACACCGAACGGTGCAACCACGGCGGTGACACCGACAACAAGGCCGTCTTCGCCCGGCTGGCGGCCCTCCGGGTGGAGAAGGCCCGGCTGCTGGGGTACCCCACCTGGGCGGACTTCATCCTCGACGACTACATGGCCAAAAAGCCGGCCGCCGTCTACGCCCTGCTGGAATCCCTCTGGGCGCCGGCGCTCAAGGTGGCCCGGCGGGAGGCGGCCGACCTCCAGGCCGCCATCGACGCGGAGAAGGGCGGCTTCCGCCTGGAGCCCTGGGACTGGCGCTTCTACGCCAACCGGGAACTGAAGGCGAAGTTCGACCTCGACCCCGAGACGGTCCGGCCCTACTTTTCCCTGGACCGGGTGCGGGACGGGGCCTTCGCCCTGGCCAACCGGCTCTACGGGATCACCTTCACCCCGCGCAAGGACATCCCCGTCTACCACCCCGAGGTCACGGTCTTCGAGGTGAAGGAAAAGGACGGCCGTCACCTGGGCATCCTCTACCTGGACTTCTTCCCCCGTCCGGGGAAGCGCGGCGGCGCCTGGTGCTCGGGCCTCCAGGACCAGTGGGTGGACCGCGGCCGCTTCGTGCCCCCCATCGTTTACAACGTCTGCAACTTCTCCCGGCCGGTGGGGGACACGCCGGCACTGCTCACCGCCGACGAGGTGGAAACCCTCTTCCACGAGTTCGGTCACGCCCTCCACGGCCTCTTCTCCCACGTCCGCTACCACGGCAGCGGCGTCGTCGCCCAGGATTTCGTGGAACTGCCCAGCCAGATCATGGAAAACTGGATGTTCGAGCCGGAGGTGCTCAAGCTCTACGCCCGCCATTACCGGACCGGCGAGCTCATCCCCGAGGAACTGGTGCGGAAGATCCGCAGCGCCTCCCGCTTCGGGCAGGGTTTCGCCACGGTGGAGTACCTGGCCGCCTCGTTCCTGGACATGGACTGGCACACCCTGACCGAGCCGACGGAACCGGACGCGACGGTTTTCGAGAAGAAAAGCCTGGCGAAGTGGGGGCTCATGCCGGAGATCTTCTCCCGGTACCGGACCACCTACTTCCTCCATTCCGCCGACGAGTACTCGGCGGGCTACTACAGCTACATCTGGAGCGCGGTGCTGGACACCGACGCCTACCAGGCGTTCAAGGAGAAGAACAACCTCTTCGACCCGGCCACCGCCGCGGCGTTCCGGGTGCTGCTGGCCAGCGGCGGCTCGGTGGACGCCATGGAGCTGTTCAAGCGGTTCCGGGGCCGCGAGCCGAAGGTGGACGCCCTCCTGGAGAAGCGCGGGCTGAAATAGGATCGACGCCTGCCCGAAGGCAGGGGTGCGTTCGGGCAGGCGGTTCATCGTCGGGCTTCGAAAGCGGCTCGAGGACTCGCTGCCGCACTCCTGGCTGCCGCACTCCTGGCGTATGCGTTCCAGGGGTTCAGGGGCGGGTGGGGAGTGGGCGGTCGGGGAAGCGGCGGGGGGCCACCGCCGCCGGGTAGCCGTCCTCGTTGTCGTGGTTGGAGAGGTCTTCGAGGTGAAGGATCATCGCCTCCCGGCTGTAGGCGGCGGTCCGGACGTCGTAGGTGTCCATCCGGATGGCGTCCTCCGGGCAGGCTTCCACGCAGTAGCCGCAGTAAACGCAGATCCCCAGGTTGATGTCGAAGCGCTTCGGCCGCTTCTCGATGCGCGGGTCGGGGTGCTCCTCCGCCACGATGTAGATGCAGCGGGCGGGGCAGACCGTCTCGCACATCATGCAGGCCACGCAGCGGGTGGAGCCGTCCGCGCGCTTCATGATGCGGTGGCGGGCCCGCAGCCGCCGGGAGGGCGGGCGCGGCTCCTCGGGCCACTGGTAGGTCACCATGGCCTTGTGCTTTCGGGCGATCCCGAGGCGGTGGAGGACGTGAAGGAACAGGTTGCGGAAGAAGTGGCCCGACGTGATCACGAGCCCGCGGAGGATCTCCGTGAGGTAGATGCGCTGGAAGAAGTTCAGTTTCTGCGGCATGGTCCGCCCATCTCCGAGGTCCGCGGCGAATACGGGCGCATTTTACCACGAAACGGTCGGCGTGCAACCGCAAACCCGGGGCGGATGTCCCCCGGGCCGTATGAATCGGGCGGAACCACGGATGAACACGGATGAACACGGATGGACACGGATCATCCGGACTCTCCAAGATAAAATCACAGGCGGTCTCAAATTCTGCTCATTTTGACAAAGATCTTACTTTGAAGGTACTTCAGCCTTCCCCATCCAGCCCGGCGAAGCGGAGGGCCTCGGCGGCGCTCACGAGCTTGCCCCGTGCCCCGGTGGCGGTGCAGTTGAGGGCCGCGGCGGCGTTGGCGAAGCGGAGGGTCCGGCCCAGGGGCCAGCCCCGGGCCAGGCCGAAGACCAGGGCGCCGTGGAAGACGTCCCCGGCGCCCGTGGTGTCCACCGCGCGGACGGGGCAGGCGGGGACGACGTGCAGGCTTCCCCCCGCCCACACCGCGACCCCGTCGGGGCCCAGGGTCGCCCCGACGACGCCGGGGCAGCGGCGGGCCATCCCCTCGAGGGCCGTTGCCAGGTCCGGCTCTCCCGTCAGTTCCGAAGGGAATTCCCGGGAGCTGATGCACACGTCGACGAAGCCCAGCAGGTCCGGGGTCCAGGGGAACACCCGGTCCAGGTCGGTGACGACGAGGATCCCCCGCGCCTTCGCCCCGCGGGCGAGCCGGAGGGCGTTGTCCCCGTCGTAACCGTCCAGCAGGAGGACGGGGGCGCACAGGACCGCGTCGTCGGCCAACTCGCCCGGGCGGAAGTTCAGCCGGTCCGAGCGCTGCCAGAAGATGGTGCGCTCGCCCGTGACGGCGTCCACCACGATGTCCGCCCACTGGCTGGGGACGCCGGGCTCCACCCGGACCCAGGCCCGGTCCACGCCCGCCCGGTCCAGGCTCTCCAGCTGGAGGCGTCCGAAGTCGTCGTCCCCCACCTTCCCGGCGTAGCGCACCCGCGCCATCCCCAGGGCCCGGCAGGCGGCCATGGCCGTGGCGCTTTGCCCGCCCGGCAGCACCTCCACCCGGTTCACGGCCACCTTGCCCCCGCGCGGCGGGTAGGTCTCGGCGTGGAGGACCCGGTCCACGGCGTTGAGGCCCAGGGCGGCCGCCTCGAAGGGGAAGGGGCCGGCGGGGAGGGCTGAACGGGTTCGTTCCCACTTCATGACGACCTCGTGAAAATTGGCGATTCAACAGCACAGAGGCCGGGCCGGGCTTCAGCGGTTCGCCGAATCCGCCAGCTTCGCCCGGCACGCGGCACAGAGGGCCTTGTGTTCACGGTCCACGGCGGCCATGGTGCCCTCGGCGTCCACCATGAGGCAGTTCTTGTCGGGGCAGTGGTCCAGGCCGAGGTTGTGGCCCACCTCGTGCAGGGCCACCTTCACCAGGCGCTCCCGGAAATGGTCGGGCGACCGGGTGTTTCGGTTCAAACGGAAGGTGGAGACCACGCAGGACGGCCCGGGCATGTACCCGAAACCGAAGATGCCCCAGTCGGCGTACGGCCCCTTGGTGCAGGAGATGTCCGCGGCGGTGACCCACAGGAAGTGGTCGCAGCCGGGGGGGCGGTTGCGGTCGAGCCACGCGAGGAGGATGTCGGCCCGGTAGCGGTTCCGCGGGGGGTAGTAGGCCTCTTCCGGGAGCGAAAGACTCTGGTACCGGATGACCCGGGCCCCGTAGAAGCGGCCGAGTTCCTCCGCCAGCAGCGGGAGGAGGTCCGGCTCCACCGGGCCGAGGGGGATCAGGCCCACGACGGGGGGACGGGGCGGCGGTTTCGGCGCCGCCAGGGCGGGGGGCGGCGCGGCCTTTCGCCCCGGCGGGGGACCGCCCCCGCAGCCGGCGAGAACCGCCGCCAGGGCGAACCACAGAACACGCTGAATACGCTGAAAGGCGATCATGGGCAGACCCGCCCTCCTTCGGGCCGTGAGCGGCCGGTCAGGGGCGGGCGGCGAAGGCGCGGCCCTCGCTCACGCCGATCCCGCCCACCCGGTCGGCGTGGAAGCGGCAGGCCTCGCCCGGGTCCGTGGCGTCACCCACCGGGAGGTAGGTCACCAGGAGGGCCTCCCGGTCCCCCGGTTCCAGGACGACCCGGTGGTCGTCGGTGATGGGGGTGCCGAAGGGGCCGAGGGTGTCCACCAGGGTGGGCTTCCCCTCCAGGTCAAAGGGGCCCCTTAGGCCGTTCAGGCGCTCGCCGGCGCGCCCGCGGCGGAAGAAGAGGGGCCAGGCCACCGCCGCGGGCTTCATGACGCAACAGGGCCAGAGGGTGGCCACGGAAAGGTAGTTGTTGAAGTCCACCAGCGGCGAGATCCGCGGCAGGCCCTCGCCCTTGAGCACGCGGCGCGCCAGGGCCTCCGACGAGGGGCGGTAGCGGGACGGGCTCGTCCCGGCGGCCTTGAACAGTTCCCGGAGGTCTCGCAGCACGGGGTGGGCGGAGAGGTCCCCGCCCGGGGCGCGGCCGGGCAGTTCCGTCTCCACGGTCTTCAGCGCCGCGTCCAGGCGGGCGGGGTCGAAGTCGTCCCGCAGCGACAGGCGGGTGAAGTACAGGATCCAGCCGGGCAGGTCCACCCGGCACGCCCAGGATTCGGGGAGAGGCACGGTGAGAGGGTCCATGACGTTCTCCTTTTACCCGGGTGGTGGAAAGACCGCCCGGTGTGCGTATTTTCGCCCAAGTGCCCCACGATGGCCAGAAGAAAACACGGTTTCCAACCTCCGCGGGGAGCCGCTGGGAGGAGAGGCGATCTTTTCCCCCGATGCATGGCCCCGCCCCACCAGCTTCGGGTGGCGATGAGCGAGGGAAAGGACGAAAGGACCTGAAGGGCCTGAAGGACCAAAAGGACGGCCCAGGCGCCCTGGAATCGCAGTATAATCGGCGGCGGAGTCCGCTCCGGTCAAACGGCGGGGAAACCGGGAGGGTGATGTGGAAATGCGGCTGATGAACTTGCTGTGCATCCTGCTGACCGGGACCTTGCTTGCCGGCGAAGCCGGGACCGGGGCCGGTCCGGGGGTCTCGCCGGAACGGGCGCGGCAGGCGGCCGAGCGGCACCTGGCGCGCTTCGACCCGGCGGGGACGCACACCCTCGATGACGCGTGGCTGCCGTTGACGGACGGGGCGGGGCGCCTTCTCGCCCGGGTTTTCCTGCTGCGACCCGCGGGGTTCGTGGCGATCAGCGCGGAGGAAACCCTGCCCCCGGTCGTGGCATACGCCTTCGAGGGTAACTCAGGCCTTTTCGCCGTGTCGGACCTGTCGGACCAGTCGGACCTGTCGGACCTGTCGGACTTGTCGGACTTGTCGGACCTGTCGGACTGGTCGGACCTCTCGCGCGTGGCGGAGCGGTCGGGATCCCCTCCCCTCGTGAACCGCCTGCTTCTCGATCTGCTCCGGCTCGACCTTACCCGCCGGGTCGCGGCGGCGGGCCGGCTTCCCCGGGCCGAGACGGCGAAGATCAATGCCGCCTGGGCCGCCGCCGACGGCAAAACGGATTCCCCCTCCCCCCTGGAGCAGTGGCCGTCACACCGGGCCGGGTGGGTGACCACCCGCTGGAGCCAGGACGCGCCCTACAACGCCCGCTGCCCCACGGATCCCGTCACGGGGAGCCGCAGCATCGCGGGGTGCCCGGCCGTGGCCATGGCCCAGATCCTCAACTTCCACCGCAGCGTCAACGGGGTGTCCTTTTCCGACGCCGACGACTACGCCCACGCCTACGCCGGGCGGAACTACACCCTCGACGACGACGCGGCCGCCCGGGATTTCCCGACCTTCCCCGCCCTCAACCAGGCCCTTGCCGGCCTGACCACCCACTGGCGGGCCGGGCTCCCGGCCACCCTGACCGAAGCAGCACACCTCGTCTTCGCCTGCGGGGCGGCCTGCCGGCAGGTCTTCACCTCCCAGGGCTCGGGGACCTTCGGCGTCGATCAGGCCTTCGACGCCTATGTGAAATTCAACTTCACCGGGGCCGCCCTCCTCACCGCCGCGAGCCCCGGCCTGGACGCGCGCATGCGCAGCGACATCCAGAACGCGATGCCGGTCCACCTGGCCGTGGTCAATCCCTCGTGGACCAGCGGCCACAATCTCGTGGTCGACGGCTGCAATTCCGATGGCTACTACCACCTCAATTTCGGCTGGGGAGGTTCCCAGGACGGCTGGTACCTCGTCCCTTTCACGCTCCCCTACGACCTCACGGTCATCGAGGGGGTCATCGTGGGGATCGCCCCGCGCCCGTGGGCCGACCTGAACCACGACGGTCTCTGCGACGCGGCGGACGTGATGCTGCTGGCCGCGTGGTTCGCCGGGAACGTCCGGCAGGGGGACGCCGGGGGCTTCACCGCCCCGCTCGCGGTCGCCGACCTCAACCGGGACGACCGCACCAACGTCGCGGACCTCACCCTGCTGCAGCGGGGGACGGTGGAGTGAGGACAGAGAAGGTCCTGCGAGATCGCCGAACTTCTGCTGGATTCTTTTACCCAAGGAAGGGGTGGATCAACCGTGATGAACTCGCAAAAAGTCGGAAAACGAGCGGGAAATTGTCTGTAAGTCCTTTGTTTGACCCTCACCCAGAGGGTGATGGTACTATTTGCGACCGCATCAAACGTGGCGGACTCGAATTCATAATCGCCAGAGGAAAAAGCAGGGTCTGCCCGGCACCGGGAAAAGCCGTTGCGGAAACATTTTCCCGGAATATAATGTAGTTATGTTACTTCATCCGGAGGCGACATCATGGTCCGCGTGGGATTGAGAGAAGCCAACATTAGATTTTCAAAGTACATCCGCATGGTGCGGCAAGGGAACGAGGTTCTGCTTACCGACCGCGGCGTCCCGGTGGCCGTCATCCGTCCGGCCTCGAAGGAAGAGCCTTCCCCGGAGGCGTTGATGGTCGAGATGGAGGAAACCGGTCTCATCCGGTGCGCCACGGCTTCGACGGACTGGAAAAAGCCGGCCCGGGCCCTGCCGGGCATTTCACTCTCGGCCCGGGTGGTCGAGGATCGGGAGGCATGACGTGGAGAACCCGGACTGGGTCTACTTCGATACGAGCCTTTTCGTGAAGCTCTTCGTCCGGGAAACCGGGACGGCTGAAGCAATCGACTGGGCCAGGGGAAGGAGAATCTTCTCGTCCGCCATCCTGTTGACCGAGTGTTTTTCGGCTCTCGCGAGGAAGCGGGAGGAGGGGGTACTGTCGCCGAAAAGCTACAGGGAACTGGCCGACCGGATTCGGGAAGGCGCCAGGTCGGTGGAGATCGTCCAGGTCGTGTCTGAAATCCTCCAGGCTTCGGAAGAGATCGCGCTCGGTGGATCGGCCCGAGCAGTGGACGCTCTCCACATCGCCTCCGCCCTGGCGATCCAGCGTCGAATCAGTTCCACCCTGCCCTTTCTCACCGCCGACCGTCGCCAGGCGGGCGCCGCCCGGGCGTCGGGCCTCGATGCCCGGCTGATCCCCTGAACGAAAGGGTGCATGCTTGACGCCAACGAACAACGTCATTTAAATCACGAAGAATACAAGGCACACAGACGAGACTGACTTTCAATGCCCTGCAACCAAACAGATAACGTCTGGTATTTCCCTCGAGGAGACGCCGAAACTCACCGGTTCACCGGTATTCGGGCCTTTCTGTTGGCCCTGTTCCTGCGCTTGCTCGGCGGGTAGATTCACTTGGTTTGCTCCAGTTCGTACGTGGCCCGGGTGGATCGCGGCCGATGGGAAGTCCTCAGGGAATTCTCTTCTTCACGCCGGTCGCCGGGTCGCGTTCAGTCGAGATGGGTCATCCAGTTCTCGCTCGTGACGGGCACGAAGAGCGCTTCCGGGTAGTGTTCGCTCAACTGGCGGGGGACTTTGACCCTGGCCCTGGGGGACCACTTGCATTCGTAGCCGGTGAGGGCGCCGTCCCGCTCTTCCACCAGGTCGATCTCGGCCTGGTCGTGGGTGCGCCAGAAGTGGAAGCCGGTGAACAACCGGCGGTTGGCCGCCCGCTTGAGCCGCTCGAGGACAAACCAGTTCTCGAAGAGTTCACCGGCGTCGTTGCGCACCCCGAGGGGGTTGAAATTCCGGATCAGTGCGTTCCGCAGACCGACGTCCGTGAAGTAATAACGCGACGATTTGGTGATCTCCTTCCGGAGGTTCCGGGAAAAGCCCCTCAGGCTGACCAGCACGAACATCTTCTCGAGGACGTCCAGGTAGCCTTCGACGGTCGTCCGGCTGAGGGCGAGGTTTCCGGCCAGCTCGGAAATGGACACTTCGCGGCCGATCTGGTATGCCAGGAGCACGAGCAGATCGATGACTTTCCGGGGTTTGCGGACCTGCTCGAACACCAGGAGGTCGCGGTAGAGGTAAGAGTTCAGGTACTCGTAGAGGTACGCTTCCTTCTCCCGTTCGCTTTCGAGGGTGTGCACCCTCGGGTACATTCCGTAACGCAGCATGGTTTCCAGGACGGCGGCCGGAGCCGCAAGGCGGTGGGACGCCTCGATTTCCTCCCAGGCGAGGGGGTACAGCTGAAAGGTGCTCGCCCGGCCCGTCAGGGGCTCGTTCACCTTGCCCGCCAGGTCGAAGGACGCGGAGCCCGACGCGATGACGGTCAACGACAAGTGGTCCACCAGCAACTTCAGGGTCAGCCCGATGTTCTCGATCCGCTGGGCTTCGTCGATGAAAAGTGTGGAGGCGTCCCCGACGATCCGCCGGAGGTGTTCCAGTTCATGACGTGACAGCAGCGTCTGCGTGTGCAGGTCGTCGCCGGTGAAGCGGAGCGTGCCGGGGACCTCGGCCAGGAGACGGTCGAGCAGTGTTGTTTTTCCGGCTTGACGGGGACCGTAAAGGATAATGGCCGTCCCGGGCCTCCCCAGGAATTCGGCGATTTGTCCTGACAAAACCCGTTGGAACAAGATGACCTCCGGGAAATACCCGAATTCGTACATATGCGATTATACCATTTTAACCGAATTCGTTATAGTGCATTTTGCGAGATTCGAAATTCCTTCGATCCCGGAACGAGTGGTGCCGCCTTCCATGGCGGCGAAACAGGCAGCGGTGTGATAAGATATGAAATCCTAAATGGCCGACGTATTCCGATCTCGTCGGCTACAACAGCGAGAGGGAAGGGAGAGTTCAGAACATGGGCAGCATCCTCGTCAACGGCCTCCGGACGAACATCCTCGATAATGGGAAGGGGCCGCCCCTGGTGATGCTTCACGGTCTCTCGGACGACTGTACCTTCTGGCTCCCTCTCGTCGATGCGCTTTCGCCTCCCTTCCGCGTGGTGGCGCCCGATCTGCGCGGGCACGGGGCGTCGGACAAGCCCCCGGGGCCCTACGCCATCCGGCAGATGGCCGAGGACGTGTCGGCGCTGATGACCGCGCTCGGGATCCCCGAGGCCCGCTTCGCCGGCTTTTCCATGGGCTCGGCCGTGGCCCTTCAGCTGGCCATGGACCACCCGGAACGGGTCCGCGCGCTGGCCCTGATGTCGGTCTTCGTGGCAGGGGACCCCGAGCTGAAGGCCGTGACGGACAGCTTCGCCGAGGCCTTGCGCACCGGGGGCGTCGGGGCCTTCTTCGACGCGATCCTGCCCCGGGTGATCTCGGCGGAGGTCATCGCGGCCAACCGGGAGGTCCTGGCGCTGCGGCGGGAGGAGAAGCTCCGGACGGAGTCGGCGCCGGCCATCCTCGCCGCGCTGAACGCCTGCATGTCCTGGGACGGGCGCGCCGGGCTCGGCCGGGTGCGTTGCCCGGTCCTCATCCTCTCGGGGCGGGAGGATATCCTGACCCCGCCCGCCCTGGCGGCCGAGGTCCACGCCGGCCTCCCCGGGTCGCGGTGGGAACTCCTCGACGGTGTGGGGCACAACCTGCTCCTCCCCGGCACCCTCGAAGCGGTGGCCGCGCACCTGAGGGCGTTCTTCGGCCAAAACCGCCCGGACCCGGAATGATTTGAAAACGCAATCCGGCACCGAGGACAGTTTTTCAGGTCTGGGTGCCGAAGATGAGGGGGTAGCGCTCGGGGTGCTCGAGCGAGTCAACGTCGAGGTCCACGTCGAGATCAGGCCAGCGGAGATGGTGGGGGGCAGGCCGCTCGACGCGGAAAATTTCGGAGACTCGGGCTTCGCGGAACCAGGGGAACGCATCGAAGGGGAGGAAGTGTTCCCTCCCGTCAATGAGAAGCCAGAACCCGTTCGGTGAGAGGTTGGTGACCTCAACGTTTGAAATGTTCGTTCCAAGTATTGCGGATCTCATATTCATGCTCCTCGATCAAGCGTCTGGCCAGTGAGAGTTCATGAGGCGACATGCCGTGGTTGACGGCCAGCTCCAGATGCGGCTCCAACCAGAATTTCGCTTCGCCACCGGCAGACTGCACGTGAACGTGGACCCGGGTTTCTTCACGAGAAAAGAAATAGAATCGAAAACCCTCCGCCGTGAATACCGTTGGGCTCACCGACCTTCCCTCCGCCTTCTCCATTATATCATTCGGAAACTGAAGCGGGGGGATGTTCTTCGGAACGTCCGCGTCTCGTTTCCATGATCCCCTTTCGTATTCTTGACCCAACGGAATGGGAGCTTTTGGATGCCGTCCTGACTTCCGGATAGACAGGCTGGAGTCAAATACCCTGTCGTCGAGTTGCCTTACTCCAAAGGGCTTTTCCCTTGACAACCCCGTCCCCCTGGCCGATAATGCCGCGTTGTTCGCGACCGCACACGACCACGCTACCCATCGGCCTTCAGGGCTGAATCCGACGCGATAGAGGAGGTTTGATGTCCACCCATCCACTCATCGAGAAACTGCGTCTGCTCCGGCAGCAGGCCCGGCAGGGGGGCGGCAAGGACAGGATCGACGCCCAGCACGCCAAGGGCAAGATGACGGCCCGGGAACGCATCCAGGCGCTCCTGGACCCCGGCTCCTTCAACGAGATCGATATGTTCGTCACCCACCACAGCACCGACTTCGGCCTCGACGAGAAGCGTTACCTTTCCGACAGCGTCGTGACGGGCTGGGGCACGGTGAACGGCCGGATCGTCTACGTCTTCAGCCAGGACTTCACGGTCTTCGGCGGCTCCCTGGGCGAGGCCCACAGCCGCAAGATCTGCAAGATCATGGACCTGGCCGTCAAGAACGGCGCCCCGGTCGTGGGCATCAACGACTCGGGCGGCGCCCGCATCCAGGAAGGCGTGGTGAGCCTGGGCGCCTACGCCGACATCTTCCTCCGCAACACCCTCTCCTCGGGCGTGGTGCCCCAGATCAGCGTCATCATGGGCCCCTGCGCCGGCGGCGCGGTCTACAGCCCGGCGCTGACCGACTTCATCGTCATGGTGAACAAGAACAGCCACATGTTCATCACGGGCCCCGACGTGGTCAAGGCCGTCACCCACGAGGAGGTCTCCATGGACGAACTGGGCGGCGCCATAACCCACAGCACCAAGAGCGGCGTCTGCCACCTCATGGCCGAGGACGGCAACGCGGCCCTGGACATGGTGCGGCAGCTCCTCTCCTTCATGCCCTCCAACAACCTCGAGGACCCGCCCTTCGCCGAGACCGACGACGACCCGGCCCGCATGGACGAGAAGCTGGACGCCATCGTCCCGGACGACCCCCAACGGCCCTACGACATGAAGGACGTCATCACCAAGGTGGTGGACCACGGCGAGTTCTTCGAGATCCAGGAAATGTACGCCCAGAACCTCATCATCGGCTTCGCCCGCGTCGGCGGGTTCCCGGTGGGCGTCGTGGCCAACCAGCCCATGGTCCTGGCCGGGGTGCTGGACATCAAGTCCTCCATCAAGGGCGCCCGCTTCGTGCGTTTCTGCGACGCCTTCAACATCCCGCTGGTGGTCTTCGAGGACGTCCCGGGCTTCCTCCCGGGCGTGGACCAGGAGCACGGCGGCATCATCGTCCACGGGGCGAAGCTGCTCTACGCCTTCTGCGAGGCCACCGTCCCGAAGCTCACGGTGATCACGCGCAAGGCCTACGGCGGCGCCTACGACGTGATGAGTTCCAAGCACATCCGCGGCGACTGGAACGTGGCCTGGCCCTCGGCCGAGATCGCGGTCATGGGGCCCGACGGCGCCGTCAACATCATCTTCCGGAAGGAGATCGCCGACGCCAAGGACCACGCCGCCAAGAAGGCGGAGTTCACGAAGATGTACCGCGACAAGTTCGCGAACCCCTACGTCGCGGCGGGCTACGGTTACCTGGACGACGTCATCGAGGCGCGTGAGACAAGGCCCAAGCTGATCCAGGCCCTCAAGGCCCTGCAGAACAAGCGCGACGCCAACCCGCCCCGGAAGCACGGGAACATCCCCCTGTGAGCAAGGAGGAATCATGCCGACGAAAAACAGCATCTTCGAACTGGCCGGTCTCCTCAAGGAGCCCTACCGGCACTTTGAACTCGGGACGGTGGACGACCACGCCGTCTACGTGATCCTCGTGAAGGGGGAATTCCCCATGCACCACCACACCCGGGACGAGATGTACGTGGTGGTCAAGGGCGAGATCCGCATCCGCTTCCGCAACATCCCCGACCTGGTGCTGCACGAGGGGGAGAGCACGGTGGTGCGCGCCTACACCACCCACAGCCCCGACTCCGACCAGGAGTCCGTGGTGCTCCTCATCAAGCCCAAGGAGATGTTCGCCACGCAGATGGACATGGACTGAGCGAGGTGATGATGGAAACCAAACCCCTGATGATCACCGAGACCCTCCTGCGCGACGCCCACCAGTCGCTGTTGGCCACGCGCCTGCGCAACGAGGACCTTTTCCCCATCGCGGAGAAGCTGGACAAGATCGGCTTCTGGTCCCTGGAGATGTGGGGCGGCGCCACCTTCGACAGCGCCATGCGCTTCCTCGGCGAGGACCCGTGGGACCGGCTCCGCAAGCTCCGCCTGCGGATCCACAACAGCCGCACCCAGATGCTCCTCCGCGGGCAGAACCTGGTGGGGTACAAGCACTACCCCGACGACATCGTGGAGCGCTTCGTGAAGGCCGCCGCGGCCAACGGCATCGACGTGTTCCGCATCTTCGACGCCCTCAACGACATCCGCAACATGGAATTCGCCATGCAGGTGGCCAAGCGCGAGGGCGCCCACGTCCAGGCCACCATCAGCTACACCATCTCCCCCGTCCACAGCATCGAGGCCTTCGTGAAGCTGGGCCGCGACCTGGCGGACCGGGGCGCCGACTCCCTCTGCATCAAGGACATGGCGGGGCTCCTGACGCCCTACGCCACCTACGAGCTGGTCTCGGCCCTGAAGAAGGACCTGGGGCTGCACGTCCAGGTGCACACCCACTCCACCAGCGGCATGGGCATCGCCTCCCTGCTCAAGGCGGCCGAGGCGGGCGCCGACGTGGTGGACACGGCGATCTCCTCCATGTCCATGTCCACGTCCCAGCCGCCCACGGAAACCATGGTCACCATGATGAAGGGGACGGCCCGGGACACCGGGCTGAACCTCAACGCCCTGGCGGACATCGCCGCCGTCATGGGGGAGGTCCGGAAGAAGTACGCCAGCTTCGAGGCGAACATCGCCCCGGTGGACGTGAACGTCCTGCAGTTCCAGGTCCCCGGCGGCATGCTGTCGAACCTGGTGGACCAACTCCGCCAGCAGGGCGCCCTGGACAAGTACCACGCCGTCCTGGAGGAGATCCCGCGGGTCCGGGAGGACATGGGCTTCCCGCCCCTGGTCACGCCCTCCAGCCAGATCGTGGGCACCCAGGCCACCCTCAACGTCATCATGGGCGAGCGCTACAAGGTCATCCCGGAAGAGGTGAAGCAGTACGTCCGGGGCTTCTACGGCCGCCCGCCCGCCCCCATCAACCCCGAACTCATCAAGAAGGCCATCGGGAAGGAGGAGCCCATCACCTGCCGCCCGGCGGAGATGCTGGACCCCGGGTGGGAGAAGGCCAAGGCCGAGATCGGCGCCCTCGCCCGGTCCGACGAGGACGTGCTCTCCTACGCCCTCTTCCCGCAGGTGGCCCGCCCCTTCCTGGAGCGGATCTCCAAGGGTCTCGGCGGGAAGGAGGAGATCGCCGCCGCCGTGGCGGCCAAACTCTTGATCCAGCAGCAGAACAAGGCCAAGCAGGCCGTTGCGCGGCCGGCGGCCGCCACCGCCCGGTCCGACTGGAAAATGGCCGGGCGCGCACTCATGAGACGGGGGTGGTGAGATGGCCAACAAGTTCAAGATCGTCCTGGAAGGCATCCCGTACGAAATGGATTTCCGGGAGAGCACCGTGCTGGTCAACGACCGCGAGTTCCCCTGGAGTGTGAGCGGCGACACCGTCACCGTGGGGGGCAACCCCCACACGGTCGCGTTCAAGGGCAACAGCACCGTGGTGGACGGGATCTCCTACCCTTACGAGGTCTTCGGCCTCGAACAGCCCAAGGTGGAGAGCACCCGGAAGAAAGCGTCTTCCGGCGCCGCCGGCGAGGAAGCCGGCGCCATCACCGCCATCATGCCCGGGCTCATCATCAAGCTCCTGAAGAAGGAGGGCGAGGTGGTGAAGTCCGGCGAGGTGGTGGTGATCCTGGAAGCCATGAAGATGCAGAACGAACTCCAGGCCAAGAAGTCGGGCCGCATCAAGAAGGTGTTCGTCCACGAGGGCGACAAGGTCGAGATGCGCCAGGTCATCATGGTCATCGAGGAGTGAGGATGTCCCCTTCGACCGGCAGGGTGCCGCCGTTTGGCCCGTTCACCCGGGCCCTTTCCGCGGCGGCGCTCTGGGCCTTCCTCGCCGTGACGCTCCCGGCCCAGGGCGGGCGGGTGGTCTGCATCGACCCCGGCCACGGGGGGGACGACGCGGGGGTCCGCGGCGCGAGCGCCGTCGAGAAGGACATCACCCTCCAGATGGCGGAACGGCTACGCCAGATCCTCTCCTACACCACCCGCCTCGACGTGCGCCTCACCCGCTCCGCCGACACGGCGGTCCCCCTGGTCCAGCGGGCCGCCCAGGCCAACCTCGCCCGGACGGGCCTCCTCGTCAGCCTCCAGTGCGCCTGGTCCCGGCGGAAGGAGGACCGCGGCTTCGTCGTCTACTACTACCGCCCCTCCCCGGCCGAGGAGAGCCGGACCGAGGTGATCCGGGGGATGATCGACGGGCGGGAGATCCGCCTGGCGCCCTCGGCCGCCGCCCAGCTCGCCTGGCTCCAGCCCAGCCGGCGGCTGGCGGAGATCATCCAGCAACGCCTCGGGCTCGTGTTCCAGCCGTTCACGGGCGCCCCCGCCGCGGAACGGCTCTACCTGCTCTCCGCGCTGAATTGCCCCGCGGTGGCCGTCGAAGTCTGTTTCCTGAGCAACGCGGAAGACGAGAAGGACATCCTCACCCCCCGGGTGCAGGACGAGTTCTGCCGGCGCCTGGCGGACGCCATCGCCGATTTCATGCAGTGAGGACGGCGGATGCGGCACAAGTGGATCATCGTTGGAATGGTCGCCCTGCTGGTGGTTTCGCTCGCGGGAATCCTGACGGTGTACTGGATGGAGAAGCAGAAGTCCGAGAGCGGGGCCGCCGGTGCGGGAGGCCTGGCCGCGGGCGACGTGAAGGACCGGTCCGTGAAGCTCTACTTCCGGTCCCCCTCCGGGAAGGGGTTCGCCCTCCTCCGCCTGGAGGCCCGCAGCATCCTGGCCCCCGTGGACAACCGCCTCTTCGTCCGCAAGCTCATCGACGAACTCAAGAGCGGGTCCCGCTTCGGCAACCTGGAGACCCTGCCCAAGGACGTGGTGGTCCGCGAGGTCTACCTCGTCGGGAAACAGGCGATCCTCGACTTCAGCCGGGAACTCTGCACCCAGCACCCCGGCGGGACGACGGAGGAGCTCGCCACGCTCTACTCCATCGTGAACACCCTCACCGGCAGCCTGCCGGAGATCAACACCGTTCACATCCTGGTGGAGGGCCGGCGCCGGGAGACCCTGGCGGGGGGGATCTCCCTCGACCAGGGGCTGGCCTTCTCGGGCGCTTACCTGGACGGGGCCCAGAACTGAAGGCCGCCGGCCCGAGCCTTGAACCCGACCACGGACAGCCACGGACAACCACGGATAAACCCGGAAATCAGGAGACATCATGAAACGCAACCGGCCCATCGGGATCTTCGACTCCGGCGTCGGCGGGCTCACCGTTTACCGCGAGCTCAAGCACCGCCTCCCCGAGGAGCGATTCCTCTACCTCGGCGACACGGCCCGCGTCCCCTACGGTACCAAGTCGGCGGAGACCATCGTCAAGTACTCCCTCCAGAACGGCCAGTTCCTCACCACCCTCGGCGTGAAGCTGCTGGTGGTGGCGTGCAACACCGCCTCCTCCTACGCCATGGAGGCCATGGTGGAGACGTTCGACGTCCCCGTCGTCGGCGTGATCCCCAGCGGCGTCCGCAAGGCGCTGGAGCTGTCCCGCAACCGGAAGATCGGGGTCATCGCCACCGAGTCCACCGTGGCCAGCGAGAGCTACCAGGAGATGATCCTGCAGCTCGAGCCGTCGGCCGAGGTCTGCGCGAAGGCGTGCCCCCTGCTCGTCCCCCTGGTGGAGGACGGCTGGCTCGACCACCCGGTGACCGCCGAGGTGTCGCGGATTTACCTGGAGGACCTCAAGGACCGTTCCATCGACACCCTCATCCTCGGCTGCACCCACTATCCCATGCTCAAGAAGGTGATCTCCTCCGTGGTGGGCCCCGGGGTGAACCTGGTGGACTCCGCGGAGGCGCTGGCGGGAGAGATCCGCCAGATCCTCATCGCCCTGGGCCTGGAGCGCAGGCCCGACCCCGCCCAGCCCGCCGAGGACGCATTCTACGTCACCGACTCGGTGGCACGGTTCCGGAAGGTGGCGGAGATCTTCCTCGCCCGCAGCGTGGAGCAGGTCCAGACCATCGACCTCCAGAACCTGCCCCCGGCCGAGCGCTGAGGGGGGCCGCCATGCACCGCGGCGACCGGGGCCCCCTCGAGCTTCGCCCCCTCCGGCTGGAAGGGGATTTCGTCCGGCACCCCGAGGGGTGCGTCCTGATCTCGACCGGCGACACCCGGGTCCTGTGCGCCGCGTCGCTGGAGGACAAGGTCCCGCCGTTCCTCAAGGGGAGCGGGTCGGGGTGGGTGACGGCGGAGTACGGCATGCTCCCCCGGTCCACGTCCACCCGGAGCGCCCGGGAGGTCACCCGCGGGCACCCCTCGGGACGCACCCACGAGATCCAGCGCCTGATCGGCCGCTCCCTCCGGGCGGTCACGGACCTGGGCCTGCTCGGCGAACGGTCCGTCGTGGTGGACTGCGACGTCCTCCAGGCCGACGGCGGCACCCGGACGGCCTCCGTCACCGGCGGTTTCGTGGCCCTCGCCCTGGCCATCGACCGCCTGGTCCGGGAAGGGCGCCTGCCCCGCAGCCCCCTGCGGGACTTCCTGGCGGCGGTGAGCGTGGGCGTGGTGGCGGGGGAGGTCCTTCTCGACCTCTGCTACGAAGAGGACTCCGCCGCCGAGGTGGACATGAACGTGGTGGCCACGGGCGACGGCCGGTTCGTCGAGGTGCAGGGGACCGCCGAGCACAACCCGTTCACCGACCAGCAGCTCCGCCGGATGCTGGACGCGGCCGGCCAGGGGATCCGCCGACTCGTGGACGCCCAGCGCACCTTCCTCTCCGGCCGGCTGGACCTGGACACGCTGATTCCCCCGGCACGCTGAGCAAGTCCCCTGCCGCGGCCGCTCCGAAGGGCTTTCGGCACCCGGCCCCGACCCGGTTTACCTCGCTTCGAAAGGAACGGTCATGAACCCTGGAGGATCGCTTCTCGTCGCCTCGAAAAACCCCGGCAAGGTCCGGGAGATCCGGGAGATCCTCGCCCTGCCCGGCGTGTCCCTCCTCAGCCTCGCGGACGTCCCGGGGTTGCCCGACTGCGAGGAGCCCGGCGACACGTTCGCCGCGAACGCCCGGGTGAAGTCGGAGTTCTACTCGCACCTCACGGGCCTGCCGACCCTGGGGGACGACTCCGGCCTGGAGGTGGACGCCTTAGGGGGCGCCCCCGGGGTGCGCTCGGCGCGCTACGCCGGCCCGGGGGCCTCGGACGCCGACCGGATCACCAAGCTCCTCGCGGAGCTGGCGGCGCGCCCGGGAGCCGCCCGGACGGCCCGTTTCGTCTGTGCCGTCTCGCTGGCGGAAGGCGGGCGGGAGCTTTTCGCCGCCCGGGGGACCTGCGAGGGGGTCATCACGGAATCCCCCCGGGGGGGCAACGGGTTCGGCTACGACCCGGTTTTCCAGGCGGACGGCACGGGGCTCACCTACGCCGAACTCCCCGACGCCGACAAGAACGCCCTCAGCCACCGGGGCCGCGCCCTGGCCCGGCTCCGGGATTATCTCCTCACGGTGACGTCTTCAGGCGGGAAGGAAACGAGAGCCGCAGGTCCCCACCCCTCCCGGCGGAGGGTTTGAGCCGGACGTCCGGCTTCACCTCGGCGCCCGGAGCGGAGCCCGGGCGGACTTCGAGGACGTAGACCGCGTGGATCCTCCGGAGAAGGGACGCCAGCGCCGTCGAGATCCCCTTCTCGTCGAGGGGGAACTCGGCCCGCCCGCCGGTCTGCTCGGCAAGGTCGTGGAGGACCCCCTCGTACGTCCGGTTGGGGACCTCGCTGGCGAAACGCTTGGTCATGGCCGGCTGGGGGGCCCCGTCCACCGTCGGCTCCGTCCGGATGACGCCCTCCTGGCGGCTGGAAAAGCCGCGGTCCTGGCTGTACCCCGGGGTGCCGACGGGGAGTTCGGACGTCAGCGTCTCCACCGGCTGGACCGGGACCCGAAGGATGAACAGCGGGGCGGCGAAGGCGCGGAGGGCCCCCCGAAGGTCCTCCGCGGCCGTCGAGAAGTCGGCGGTGGTGTACTGGCGGCGGTACAGCCGCACGTTGCTGTCCGTGACCACCAGCGTCGCGATCCGGACGGGGTTCCGCTTCAGGAGGTTGTCGGCGAACCGGGCGACGGCCTCCACGCTCTCCAGAAACCCCGGGTGACCGGTGGTGGCGCAGCTGCGGATCGCCTGGGTGAGCTTCCCCCGGTCCGCCGTGTTGGGCTGGATCATCCGGGCCCCGTCGTTGAGCGTCATCAAGAGGACCTGGACGTTGGGCGGCAGGACCTCGACGAAGCGAACCAGTTCCGCCCGGACCGTTTCGATGCCGAGGCGGTCACCCGTGACGTCCAGGGCCAGGAGAATGGCCATGGGGCTCTCCGACCCCAGGAAGGACTCCACCTCGATTGGTTTGCCGTCGAGGCGGACGTCGAAATCCCCCGCCGCCAGGTCGAGGCCGGGATCGCCGGACCGGGTGGCCGCGCAGACGGGGACCTTGATCGTCCCGGAAACGGGAGCCCCCCCCTGGGCCGTCAGGGTCGCCACCGCCCACCCGAGGAAAAGGCCCGTCACGACGACCCGGCGGAAAACCCACGACACCGTGGGGACCTCTGCGGCAACCGTCCTCATCCATCGCCTCCAGGCCGGCCGGCATCCCCGGGGCGCCCGGGGGCCGCCGGCCGTTGCACTCGCCTTCGCAACCCCACTGTAGCCCCCCCGCCCCCGGTTTTCAAGGGTTAAAACCAGGGGCTGGGGGGAGGCGCCCGCGCGCCGGGGCCCCGAACGCCCCCCACCCCGCGGCCGAGCGGATCGCACGGTTCGCGGCACCGCTGCGGCCAGCCCTGGGCGGGCCGGCCTACTTCAAAAGGTTTCCCGCCTGCTTGCAGACCCGCTGGATCTGCTCCGCGTAGACGATGGGGGACACCGTGGGGACGGTCTTCCCCGCCGACTTCTCGTAGGCCTGGAAGAAGAACCTCACCACGGCGCGGTCCAGTTGTTCGGCGCACTCCGCCGCCTCGCGGGCCAGCTCGGGAAGGCTCATCGCCTCCACCTCCTTCCGGAAGGACGCCTTGTCCCACTTCCACCGCGACAGCAGGTCGTCGGCCACGTCCCGGAAGCGGCCGGCCTCGCGCTCCAGTTCCTTGAAGCGCGCCCGGTCGGGCTTGCCCTGCCCCGCCAGCGCCGCCAGGCGGCAGACGTTGTCCGCCCGAACGGCCACGGCGTAGATCCGGTCCACGATGACGGAGGTGAAGATCTTCCGGTACCCCCGCTTGAGGTCCTCGGGGGTGGCCGGGGGGTCGCGGTAGATGTCGTCGAGGTCCCGCCCCAGGAGCCGGTAGGCGTAGGGCGAGTACTCGATGTCGGCCGTGAGCAGCTTGACCCGCTCGAACAGGTCGTCACGTTCCGCCTCGGGGCGGCACGAGAGGTTCCGCACGCGGAACCAGAGCATGTGGTCGTAGAAGACGTTCTCCACCTGGGTCCCGTCGAAGACCAGGTCCTGGCGGAGCTTCCGGAAGCCCTCGCGGTCGAGGGCGGTGATGTTCACCTCCACGTCGGCCGGCTTTGCGGGCGCCTTCGGTACCGACACGTGTCTCGCCTCGAAGGCGAACCGGTCCGACCCCGGGAGGTACACCAGGAACTCCAGCAGGTAGTCCCCCCTGTCCAGCATGACGTAACGCTCGAACCGCCCCCCGCCGTCGGGGACCCGTTCGCCGACCGCCCGGACCCTTCCGTTGTCGTGGTAGCAGATGGACCCCTTGTCGAGCCGGAGTGCCAGGGTCTGGAGGTGCAGGGACCGGCCGGGGTCCGCGTCGCCGACGGACCGGGCCACCTCGGGAGACAGGAGGATCGTGACCTTCACCTGGCTCAGCAGGGGCGGGGCCGCCCGGAGCACCGTCCCGAACAGGAGGAAGACCGCGGAAACCGTGAACAGGGCCAGGGGGAGCGGGCAGGGGAGGGCTTCGCAGCGAGGTCGCGGGAAAGCGGGTGTGCGGGTCATGGCGTGCCTCCGGAGAACAGTTTCACGCCTATTTGAACTCCCCCGGGGAGCGAAGGTTCAAAGAAAGATTGATCGGGGGCGGGTTTTGTGCCATAAGGGAAATTTCGAACCCCCCCGGCTTCCCGGGGAACACACCAGGAGGTCCCATGATTCGGTCGTTCATCGCCTCACCCCGGAGGCTGCCGTTCGTGCTCTGCGTGATCCTGGCCGCGGCCCTGGCCTGGGTCCCCGCGGACGGGAAGGAAGGTGCGGAGGTCCGGGTGACCGTAGTCCAGACCACCGACATCCACGGTCGGGTCCTGCCCTGGGACTACTTCCGGGAAAAGGAGCAAAACGTCGGCCTGGCGAGGGTCGCGAGCTACATCGGACGGGTGCGGGCCGAGAACGGACACGTCCTCCTGCTGGACAACGGCGACCTCATCCAGGGCAGCCCCCTCGCCTGGTACTTCCTCCGCCGGAACACCTCGAAGCCGAACCCGATGATCCTGGTCCTGAACACCCTGAAGTACGACGCGTTCACGGTGGGGAACCACGAGTTCAACTTCGGCCTGGGACCCCTGCTCAGGTGCCGCGACGAGGCGGCCTTCCCCTTTCTCTCCGCGAACACGCGCCGGAAGGGCTCCGAGGAACCCTTTTTCAAACCTTACGTCGTGAAGGAATTCAACGGTGTGCGCGTCGGGGTCCTGGGGTTGACCACCAGCAACATCCCCAACTGGGAGACGCCCGAAAACCTGGGGGACCTGGTCTTCGACCCGACGCCCGACGCCGCCCGGAAGTGGGTCAAGGTCCTGCGGGAGGTCGAAAAGGTGGACGCCGTCGTCGTCAACACCCACGAGGGCTTCGAGGTCGACCTCGCCACCGGCAAGCCCAACGGTTCCGAAACGGAGAACCGCGCCTGGGAGCTGGCCACCGCCGTCCCCGGCGTGGACGTGGTGCTGACCGGGCACTCCCACGACAATGTCCCGCCCCGGCTGGTGGGGAACGTCCTCATCGCCCAGGGCCACAGCTGGGGACAGCACGTCACCCGGGTGGACCTGGTCTTCCGGAAGGAAAAGGGCCGGTGGGGGCTGGCGGAGAAGTCGGGGCTCAACCCCGCCATCGACGACACCATCCCCGTGGACCCCGCCATCGCGACGCTGATCGCGCCCTATGACCGGGAGGTCCGGGAGTGGATCGCCAAGCCCATCGCCACGGCGGAGACGGACCTGAGCGCCGAGGGGGTCTTCACCGGCGACAACGCGCTCCTGGACCTGATCCACGCCATGGTGCTGGAGCGCACGGGCGCCCAGCTGAGCTTCGCCTCCTACATGCCGGGCCACTACGTCCGCATCGCCCGGGGGCCGGTGCGCGTCTCGCACCTCTTCGCGCTGTACCCCTACGAGAACACCACCACCGTGATCGCCCTCAAGGGGAAGCACGTCAAGGAGGCCCTGGAAGTCTCCGCCGAGATCTACGACACCCTCGAGTGGGACGCCGCGAACAAGACCCTCAACATCGGCCAGCAGCCGGATTTCCGCCGCTACGGCTTCAACACCCTGGCGGGGGCGCGCTACGCCATCGACCCCACGCGGCCGGCGGGGCAGCGCGTGGTCTACCTGGAGATCGGCGGGAAGCCCGTGGACCCGGAGGCCGAGTACACCCTGGCCACCAACAGCTACCAGGCCGCCGGGGCGGGCGGGCGGTACGCCATGTTCAAGAACGGGCGGCTGGTTTCCCGGGACACCCAGGAGGTCCGCGACCTGCTCATCGAGTACGTCCAGAAGAAGGGGACCCTCCGTCCCGAGGCGGACTGGAACTGGTTCCTCCGCGTCCCCGCGAAGCTCGTCATCCCGGATCGCCCCCGATGACGGAGGACCCCCGGCGGCGCGACCTTCACGTCCACACGGCCTACTGCAACCACGCCGTGGGCGCCATGGAGGAGTACGTCGAGGCGGCCCTGCAAAAGGGTCTCGAGGAGATCGGTTTCCTCGAGCACCTCGAGACGGGGGTCGTCTACCCCCGCCGCACCTGGCTGACCCCGGAACTGCTGGACGCCTACGCCGCCGAGGGGGAAACGCTGAAGGAACGGTACCGCGGCCGGATCACCGTTTCCCTGGGCGTGGAGGTGGGGTACAACCCCGACGCCCCGGAAGCGGTCGAGGCCCTCGTTGGACGCCACCCCTGGGACCGGGTCGCCGTCTCCTTCCACTTCGTCCGGGACCCGGGGCTCGGACGCCACCTCAACATCTGCTCACGGAACGACCCGGTCAACGTCGCCGGGCTCCTGGCCCGGGGGGTCCGGGAGGTGACGCGGCACTACTACGAAACCCTGGCGGAAGGGGTCGCCCGCTTGCGCCCCTTCATGGTGTGCCACTTCGACGTCGTCGAGCGCAACCTTCCCTCAGTGGCCGACGACCCGGACATCGCCCGCCGCATCGAGCACACCCTCGGCGTCGTGAAGGAAACCGGCGCCTGCCTGGAAGTCAACACCGGCGGCTACGTGCACTGCGGCCGGCTGTTCCCCTCCCCGCCCATCCTCCGCCGGGCCCTGGAACTGGGCATCCCCTGGGTCCTGTCCTCCGACGCCCACGCCCCGGCCGACGTCGCCCGGGACTTCGACCGCGCCCTCGGAGAAGTTCGCTTCCTCGCTCCCACAGAAGCCTGACTTCACCGCCAAACGTACCCTCAGCCTCAGAGCAATGGCTCGAACAAAGGCACGACAAACACGTTCCCGTTCGATTTCCGGCTTTTTACGAACCCGTCAATCCTGATGACCTCGCATCAAAAGACCGGCCCCATCAAACCGCAAAGAACACAAAGACACGCAAAGAAGGCCAGAACCCTTTGAATTCAAAGCATCTATAAGATCTGTCTTTCTTTGCGTTCTATGCGTTCTTTGTGGCTGAATTGACTTTATACGGTGCTGTCAATCCTGTTTTGCCCGTGAAGCGGGACGGCTCGTCGCGCCGCGGCCACTTCCCCCGGACGCAGGCGCGACCGGGGGCTTACTTGGCCTTCCCCTGCGCTGCGACGGCCGCGGCGGCCTGGGCGATGGCCTCGGGATCGCCGAGGTAGTAGTGCCGGATCGGTTTCAGCCCGGCGTCCAGCTCGTAGACGAGGGGGACGCCCGTGGGGATGTTCAGGCCCACGATCTCCTCGTCGGAGATGCCGTCGAGGTACTTGACCAGGGCCCGGAGGCTGTTGCCGTGGGCCACGACGAGCACCTTCCGGCCGGTCAGGATGTCCGGGGCGATGGTCTCCTTCCAGAGGGGAAGGAAGCGATCGACGGTGTCCTTGAGGCACTCGGTGAGCGGGAGTTCCCGCGGCGTCAAACCACGGTAGCGAGGGTCGTGTCCCGGGTAACGGGGGTCCTCGGGCTGGAGCGCCGGCGGGGGCACGTCGCAGCTCCGGCGCCACAGGTGCACCTGCTCCTCCCCGAACTTGGCCGCGGTCTCGGCCTTGTTCAGCCCCTGGAGGGCGCCGTAATGGCGCTCGTTGAGCCGCCAGCACCGGTGGACCGGGATCCAGGCCAGGTCCAGCTCGTCCATGACGATCCAGAGCGTGTGGATGGCCCGCTTGAGCACCGAGGTGTAGGCCACGTCGAACACGTACCCCTCCCCGCGCAGGGCCTTTCCGCCCTGGTGAGCCTCCTCCACCCCCTTCGCGGTGAGGTCCACGTCGGTCCACCCCGTGAAGCGGTTCTCCATGTTCCAGACGCTCTCCCCATGCCGAATCAAGACAACTTTATACATGCGTCCTCCTCTGTATGAATGCCCTCATCACCTGCATCGGTATCGCTATCGCTATCGCTATCGGTATCGGTATCGGTATCGCCATCGGTATCGCTATCGTCATCGCTATCGTCATCGCTATCGCTCCCTCCCCCCCTCTCGCCTCCCTCCCGCGTCCGAGCTCAACGGCAAGGGCGATAGCGACTGCGATTGCGACGGCGACTGCGATACCGATACCGATACCGATACCGATATGCCCCGCGAGGCGGCTACTTGTCAAGGGCAATAAACAAACCCACGACCACCAGGAAAAGGCCGAAGAGGCGCCGCAGCACCTCCTTCGGGAGGGACAGCGAGAACCTCGCGCCGACCCAGGCCCCGATGAAGATCCCGATGGACAGCATCAAGGCGGCCCGAACGTCGACGTTCCCCTTCCGGTAGTACTCGATCACCCCGAGGATGCCGACCGGGAGGATCATGGCGGCCAGGGAGGTCCCCACCGCCAGGTGCGGGGGAAACTTGAAGACATACATGAGCATGGGTACCATGATGATCCCGCCGCCCACCCCGAACATGCCGGCGGCCACGCCCGTCAGGATCGCGACACCCAGGATCAGCAGAAGCCCTTTCATTCGTGTCCCTCTCTCGGCAGACGGTGAAATGGTCCCGCACCGGGGCGGAACGGGGCCGGCGTCACTTGGAACCGCCCATCCCCTCCACCTGCTTTCGGACGTCCTCGCCCCGCCGGGTGTTCCCGTTCTTTTCGTAGAGGGCCGCGGCCTCGAGGTACTCGCTTCGGGTGCCCCGCCCGGTTTTCACGAAGGCGTCCAGCGCGGCCTCGGCGTCCGCAGCCTTGCCCTGGGCGGTGAGGACCCGGGCGTAGTACAGGTGCCCCTCCGGCGGGAAATCCGCGTTCTCTCGAACCCGGGCCAGGAGTTCGGCCAGCGCCGCCGGCTCGCCCGTCTCCAGTTTCCGGCGGACCATCGCCACCACGGGCTCCGTGGCGTCGGGGTTCTTCAGCACCGCGCGTTCCAGGAAGCGGAGCGCCCCGGCGCCGTCCCCGGCCTTCTCGAGGATCAGGCTGCGCTGGTAGTCGTAGATCCCGGCTTCGTCGGGAGCGAGCTTGTCCGAGAAGACGGTCTGGATCGGCGTCTTCCGGGTGGGGTCCAGGAAGAAGGGGATGCTGCCGGAGGCCAGCACGGCCCCTTCCGCGTCCTTGACCGCGATCACCAGGGAAAAGCGGCCGGACATGATCTCCGTGAGGGGGATCTGTTTGAAGGTCAGCAGGGTCCCCCTCGCGTCCAGCTTGCCGAGCACGATGTTGTCCATGATGACCTTGGAGGGGGTCTCGCTCCGCTCCGGGAGCAGGCGGTACTCGAAGCTCAACTGCTTTCCGGGCTGCGCCTTCACGTCTGCGGGGGGCCAGTAGAGGTGGAAGAGGACCCCGAGGCGCTCGGTCATGCTCGCCTTTCGCTCGGTCAGGGGGGAGAAGCGGTAGTTGAAGAAGGAGAAGCAGCGGCTTTCGACGGAATCCCGGTCCGCGGCCGCCCCGAAGGAATCGGTGAGCAGGAGCGGCCCCACGGCCGGCGCCTCCGCCGGGACCTGGGGCACCTCGATCGTGCGGCTCTGGGTGTAGGTCTGGGAGTTCACGCGGTTGAAGATGAGGAGGTCCAGCCGGTACTTCCCGGGGACCACCCCCAGCTTGTCCTGGAACTGCAGGCACATCCCCTTGACCCGCTCGAACTCCTCCTCGTTGAAGTAGCGCACCACCTCCTGGGACCGTCGGAGGATGACCTTGTCCTCCGCGTCGGAGAGGTTGATCCCCACCTCGAGGGAGAAGTAGTAGCGGTCCTGGTAGCGGGCGACGCTCAACTCCTTCGGGTAAACCTTGAACGCCCAGTGGATCAGGGCATTCCCCTCGGCGTCCAGGGTAGGGAAGGCCGTCAGGTGAAGGGTGGTGGGGGTGGCACTGTAGATCAGGCGGGTGTCCACCTTCCCCCGGAGCTTCGACGGGTCGGCGATGTACATCTGCAGGTAGCCCGTGGGGGCCTCTTCCTCGGGCAGGGTGATGATCTTGTTGATCAGCATGTCGGACGTCAGGCTCGGGCTGAACTCCTGCAGGTCGACCGGCTCCGAGGGGATCAGGCACAGGGCGGCACGGGCCAGCTCGGCATTGATGCTGCGCATGTACTCATAGGACATCCGCTTGCTGTTGATGTTCGTCCCGTGGGTGAGCCGCTGGATCCCGTCGTTGTAGGGGCTGTAGAGCCGGTAGCCCCCGAAGCCCTCCCGCTCCCAGAACATGACGTAGAACGCGCTGTAGAGGCTCGGGTGGTTGCGGTTGGTGTAGAACCAGAGTTCGACGGGGTAGATGTGGTAGTCGGCGGTCCAGTCCAGGATCTGTGCCGGCTGACCGAGGAGGATGTAGATCTTCCCGCGGTCCGTGCGCCACCCCGGTGCGCCCTCCATGATGAACTTGCTGTTGGCGTAGTTGATGCGCCGGAAGTGCTCCACCTTGAACTCGTTCTCGGGGGTGCCCGGGGAAGGGTCCCGCGCGGCCCAGAACGAGTCGATGAACCGGTCGCGGTCGAGGTCCGATTTCAGGTCGTGGAGGAAGACGTTCCGCTCCACCTTGGAGATGATGTAGACAACGTCCTCCTCCAGCCACTTCTTGTGGGTCGGGCTCAGCGGGTGGGCCGGTTTCTTCGCCCAGAGCGCCGTCCCGCACAGGATGAGGACCGCGGCGAGAACGAGGCCGCGGGTTGACGATTTGAAGGGCTCATGTTTCATGGTCACGCTCCCAGAATCCGAGCGCGAATTATACCCTTTTCCGCGCGCGGCTGCACCCCCTATTACGCCCCGCAGCGGTCACGGGTGTCCGTCACGGCCTCAGGTAGGCCCGGATCTTGTCCTCGATGCCGCAGGGCAGCTTGTCGGTGAGGAACTGCTCCCCCTTTCCGAGGGCCTCATCCAGGGAGACGGCACTCCGCCAGTGCCGGTCCATCTCCTCCCGCCCGAGCGCCTCCAGGAGTGTCCCGGTGCCCCGGACCGCCACGGCGAGGTCGTCCACGTAGGCGCAGGCGGAGTCCGAGTTGTCGGGGACGAAGTCGACGGCCGACACGATGTAGAGGGCCAGGCTGGCCGCGTAGTGCCGCAGGGAGGGCCTCAGTTCGAGGTCGAAGGCCAGGCGCCAGACCAGGCGGTAGAAATCCTCCAGGAGCCGCAGTTCTTCGTAGGACTCCCGGGGGAACTCGGCCCGGAGGATCTGGATCCGGTTCTCGATCACGGCGTGCAGGCGGTTCTGGAAATCGGGTTCCTTGATGATCATGGTGGGCCTCCAGCGAGGAATCAGGATGGAAGCATTCTATCAGAACACCGCTTTCCGCCGCAAGGGCGCCGGCCTAGAAGACGTTTCGCTTGACCAGGTCCGCGAGGAAGCGGTGCAGCCAGACCCGGGCCAGGACCAGGCAGAAGGCGGCCGCCTGGAGAAAAGCCCACAGGAAGAACCGGCTCCCGTAACAGAGCATCCCGAGCCAGGAGAAGAACAGGGCGCCGACCCCGCCCAGCGCGGTGGCCAGGACGACCAGGCCCCACCCCTTGAGGACCAGCGGGAAACCGACCCGCAGGGTCCGTTTCACGGACCAGCCGATCCGGCCCGTGTGATTCGCCATGACCGCCCGGACCAGGTACTGCACCGAGTGCAGGAAGGAGACGGCCAGGAGGACCAGGACGATCTGCAGGGAGTAGAGCCGGAGGGTGAAGAGCTCGGAGGGGTTCTCCGGGAGCAGGTCCCCCGCCAGGACGAAGGGCAGCAGGACCAGGGCCACGCCGAGGGCGAACACCGGCAGGAAGAGGACCCAGAGGAGGCAATACCGAAAACCCAGCGTGACCACTCCCCGGGCGAAGGGCTCGAAAACCTTCTCCCCCTCGTGGCAGAACAGTTTCATCAACCCGCCGCTGAAAAGGATCTGCACCAGGAAGAAGAACACCGCCACGGGAAGGAAGGCGACCGGGATGGCGGAGAGGGCGGGGCCGGCGTTGGGGATGAAATCGGAGAGGAAGAGGGGGTCGATGCCGCCGGACAGCCGCTCCAGCCAGAGCGACTCGCCCGCGTAACCCCGCAGGGCGTTCCCCAGCAGGGACGACACCGGCCACGAAACCAGCAGGGAGAATGCCCAGAGGATCACGGCGGCCCCGAAGATCTTCCTGAGCGGCGGGTCGATGGTCATCTCGGCCTCCCTAGGCCAGGAGTGCGACGAGGTGCAGGAGGACCTGCACCAGGAACTGGAAGATCGCCTGCAGCCGGGAGATGTTCTCGGCCCGGGGCCGGGTCGTCCGGCTGTTGTTGGCGAAGCACCGGTCCAGCGGGACCTTCAGGCCGGGGTCCACCGACGCCGCGACGACGGGGGAACTCTCCCGGAAGGCGTAGCGCGTCCACCGGGACTCCCCGTCCCACCGCTCCGTCCGGACCCGCCCGTCCTCGAAGCGGATCTCGACGTCCACGGGCAGCACGATCGTGCCGTGACGCTCCAGCGTCACCACCGACTCCCACTGCTTCGCGGACCGGTCCTCCCGGGTGGTCAGGCCGCTGACGGCGTAGTCGACCCAGGCCGCCGGGGCAAAGGCCTCGGCGAGAAAGCGCCGGACCGTCTCGCCTCCCGCGGCGGCGAAGTGGGCGGTGAAATCCCGGGTGTCGGGGTGACGGAAACGGAACGCCTGGTAGAACCCCCGGAGCGTCCGGGCGAAGGGCGCCCGTCCCATGAGGTGCTCGAGGGTCAGGAACATCGTCGCGGCCCGGCCGTAGGCGTTCGCGGAGTACCCCCCGGGAGCGAAGCACCAGGACGCCGTGTCGAGGGCGTCGGGGAGGGGGCGATCGCGAAGGGTGATCCAGCGGTGTTCGGCGAAGGAGCCCAGGCTCACCCTTTCCATCGGGGCGTCCTCCCGGCCCGCCAGGATGGCGTTGATCCGCGCCTCGGCGTAGGAGTTGATCCCCTCGTCGATCCAGGGTTCCTCGAACTCGTTGCTGGCCACGACTCCCATCCAGTAGTTGTGCCCGAACTCGTGGGTGATGACCGTCTCCGCCCCGAGGCCGTTCAGCGGCCACCACTGCAGGATGCGGTGAAACGCGCCGGTGAAGAGGGTGGGGTACTCCATGCCCCCGGCCTCGATCGCACCGACGGGGGGGTCCACCAGGGTGACGGCAGCGTAGGGGTAGGGCCCGAACATCAGGCCGTACAGCTTGATGGCATGCTTGAGGGTCCGGAGGAAGAGGGGGATGGACGCCTCGTGGTCCGGCTGCACGAGAAGACGGATCGAGACGTCGGGGAGGCGGAGGGACTCGGGGCTCACGCCCAGGACCCGTGACCAGTGAGCGTACTCCTCCGGTCCAACCTCGGTGCTTGCCGTGAACTTCTCCGTCACCTCGATGAAATCCGGGGCGGCGGCCCAGGCGAAGTCCACGACGGCTTCCTGGCGGAAGAGGCAGACCGTCTCCCGGCGCCCGGAGGTCGCCGGTTTCCGGGCCACTTCACGGCCGGTGGCCCCTACCTTGTACTCGTTGGGGAGGGAAAGCCAGACCTCGTAGTTGGCGAAATTCGAGTAGAACTCGCTGTTGCGGTGGTACTGGTGGCAGTTCCACCGGGTCGCGGCCGCGTGGCGCCACCCCGGGGGCTCGAGGACGGCGACCTTGGGGAACCACTGGCCGGCCATGAAGAAGTTGCCCCGCCGCCCGCTGCGTGCGTAGACCTTTGAGGGCAGGCGGGTTTCGAAGACGGCGTGGAGCTGCACGGAACTCCCCGGGGCCACCGGCTTCGGGAGGCGGACCTCGGCCAGGGTGCGGTCGGAGGGGTTCCCGTCGTCCGGCTGGATGAAGCGCAGGGCCGGCAGGAGGTCGCCCATCTCTTCCGAGTCCAGCTTCCGGATCTGGATCCCCCCGGTCGCCGCGGGGTCGAAGGAGGACTCCCCGGAAGCCAGGCGCTCCTCGCGGAAAAAGGTGGTGTCGGGCCCTTCGAAGGCGTTCATGTACAGATGGATGGGAATACGTTCCACGGGGTCGGGGGAGTAGTTCGTCCACCGGATGTGGGTCGTGCCGCGGATCAGGCCTTCCTTGGGGACCAACCGGGCCTCGATCCGGTAGGTCACCGGGGCCCGGAAGCCCGTGGGGACCTGCCCCTGGGCGTTGCCCGCCAGCAGGCCCGCCCACCAGGCGACCCCGAGGAGCACCGCGAAAATCCGGTGGCGTTCGGGGGGAATTCGGTTACAATGGCCCCCGGAGGCACACCTCGCCATGCCGTCAGTCCCGCCTGAAACGGTGCTGTTCGTCATCCCCGCCCTCAACGAGGAGGAGAACCTCCCCGGCGTCATCGCGGGGCTGCGCCGGGAAATCCCCGGGGCCCGCGTCCTCGTGGTGGACGACGGCTCCGCCGACGAGACGGCCCGGGTGTCCCGGGAAGCGGGCGCGGACGTGATCCGGCTCCCCTTCAACCTGGGGATCGGGTCGGCGGTGCAGACGGGGTTCTGCCGGGCGCTGGAACTGGGGTTCGAGTGGGTCGTCCGGCTCGATGCCGACGGCCAGCACCGGCCGGAGGACGTCCACCGGTTCCTGGAGCGGCTCGGGGATCGGCCCGTCGACCTGCTCATCGGGTCGCGGTTCTGCTCCGCCGAGGGGTTCCGGACGTCCTGGTTCCGCCGCGTCGGTATCAGGTTCTTCAACGGTATCATCGCTTTCCTTTCCGGTTTCCGCATCACCGACGCCACCTCGGGTTTCACCGCCTTCAGCCGGCGCGCCATGGCCCGGCTGAGCCGCTTCTTTCCCGACGACTACCCGGAACCCGAGTCCATTATCATGCTGTACAAGTGGGGTATGACCGTGGACGAAGTCCCCGTGACGATGAAACCCCGGAAGGGAGGGACCTCGTCCATCACCTACCTCCGCTCCCTGTACTACATGGTCAAGGTCACGCTGGCGGTGCTCCTGGACATGGCCCGTTACAGCCCGTCCCGCCGCCGGGCCGCTAGAGGTACTCTTCCCGGCCGCTCTCCTTGAGCTTCTCCACCACCGTCTTCACGTCCTGGGCGCGGTTCTTGCGGGTCACCAGGACGGCGTCGGGGGTGGTCACCACGATGAGGTCCTCCACCCCCAGGCAGACCGTCAGGATATCCCGCCCGTAGAGGATGCACCGCCGGGAATCCAGGGCCATGACCCGGTCGCCCAGGATCACGTTCCCCGATTCGCCGTGGGGAAGGATCTCCAGGGCGTCCCAGCTCCCCATGTCGTCCCAACCGAAGTCGGAGCGGATGAGGGAGACGCTCCGCGCCTTTTCCATCACCCCGTAGTCGATGGAAATGGAGGGCAGCCGTGCGAAGACGTCCGTGAAGGCCTCGTCCGAGGGGTCGGCGCCCGGCTGGTCGAAGTACGCCGAGAGGGGCTCGATCACCTCCGGCTGGTGCCGTCGCAGCTCCCCGAGGAGCACCTCGGTGGTCCAGGCGAACATCCCGCTGTTCCAGTAGTAGTTCCCCTTGGCGAGGTACTCTTCCGCCGTGTGACGGTTCGGTTTCTCGACGAACTGCTCCGCCCGGAGGATGGGGGTCCCCTCGATGGTGGCGTGCAGGTCCGAGGCGCGGATGTACCCGTACCCCGTGTGCGGCAGGGCCGGGACGATCCCGAAGGTAACCAGCGTCTTCAGACCCTCCGCAGCCTTCAGGGCAATGTCCAGGAGGAAACGGAACCGTTTCTCGTCCCGGATGAAGTGGTCGGCGGGGAGGGCGCAGAAGACGCTGTCCGGGTCCCGCCGGTGAAGGAGGGTGGCGGCGAGGGCCAGGCACGCGGCGGTGTTCCGCCCCACGGGCTCCCCGACGATGTTCTCCGCCGGAAGGTCCGGCATCGCTTCCGCCACGTCGGCGGCCTGGACCCGGTTGCAGACTACCAGGACCCGCTCGAGGGGGATCAGCGGCGTCAGCCGCCGGATCGTCTCCTCCAGGAGCGTCTGGTCCGACATCAGACGAAGCAGCTGTTTCGGGCTCCGGCTCCGGCTCAGCGGCCAGAACCTCGATCCCACTCCCCCCGCCATGATTACAGCATATCGGTTCATCGTTTGTCCCCCTGTATCCGGCCCATTATACCGGCCCCTCTCCGGTAATCAACCCTTTTCGGCGGCCATCGTCGAAGCTCCCGGGCTGAAGCCGGGCTTGCCTTGGTTGCTTCTCGTGTTCCGCCCTTTTTCTTTTTCGTGTATTCCGTGTATTCTGTGGTTCTCAAGAAGCCGTCGCCAGGCGGACGGTCTTGGGGTAAACTGATCGCACCCGCCGGCCGCGGTGAACGCTGCGCCCGATGATCCCGGCGGGATGGGAAAGGGAGGACCGATGAACGTCGGATTGACCTACGACCTGAGGGACGACTACCTGGCGGAAGGGTACACCCTCGAGGAGACCGCCGAGTTCGACCGCGCGGACACCCTCGAGGGGATCGAGGGCGCCCTGCGCACCCTGGGGTACGGGACCGAGCGGGTGGGGAACGTCCGGAAGCTGACGGGGGCCCTGGCGGCGGGGCGGCGCTGGGACCTGGTCTTCAACATCGCCGAGGGGCTCCGCGGCATCGGCCGGGAATCGCAGGTCCCCTGCCTGCTGGACGCCTGGGACATCCCCTACACCTTCTCGGACCCCTTCGTGCTGGCCCTCTGCCTCCACAAGGGTCTCACCAAGCGGGTGGTCCGCGCACACGGGGTCCCCACGGCCGACTGGGCGGAGGTGAACGCCGAGGCGGACATCGCCGCCGTCGGCCTGCCTTTCCCCCTCTTTGCCAAGCCCGTGGCCGAGGGGACGGGGAAAGGGGTCACGCCGGCCTCCCGCCTCGAAGGCCGGGAGGCCCTGGACACGACCTGCCGCCGCCTGCTCCGGGAACACGACCAACCGGTCCTGGTGGAGGCCTTCCTGCCGGGGCGCGAATTCACCGTGGGCATCGTGGGGACGGGGGCGGACGCCCGCGTGGTCGGCGTCATGGAGGTCCGCTGCCGGGAACACGCCGGCGACATTTACTCCTACCACACCAAGAGCCATTACGAGGACCTGGTGGACTACCACCTCGCCGGGGGAGACGTGGCCGAGGCCTGCGCCCGGTCCGCCCTGCAGGCCTGGCGAGTGCTGGGGTGCCGGGACGGCGGCCGCCTCGACTTCCGGATGGACGCGGCCGGGACCCCGAATTTCATCGAGGCGAACCCGTTGGCGGGCCTGAACCCCGTCCATTCGGACCTGCCCATCCTCTGCCGCCTGCAGGGCGTCGGCTTCGAACGCCTGATCGGCTGGGTTATGGCGTCTGCCCAAGGCCGCCTCCACGGCACCCGCCCCCCCGGGTTCCCCGGCGACGACCCGTGGTTCGCCGGCCGGCCGGGCAACCCGCCGGCGGCGCGGGGCTGAGCCCGTGGCCCGCTTCCGCGTCAAGCCCCGGGGGCCCGATACCCCGCCCGCCGAGCGGGAGGTCTTCCCCCGGAAGGGGCACGACGACTACCTGGCGGGGGTCGTCTACCCCGGCCCCTACGCCGTGGGAATGAGCAGCCTCGGCTTCCAGTGGGCCCTGCGGCGGATCGAGACGACCGAGGGTTTCTGCGCCGAGCGCTTTTTCGCGGGCCCCCCGGGGAAGGGCGGCGGCACGGTCCCGCGGTCCCTCGAGGCGGGCCGGACCCCCGTGGAGTGCCACTTCCTGGCCGTCTCCATGGCCTACGAGCCCGACGCGGTCGCTTTCCTGCAGTTTCTCCGGGCCGCCGGCATCCCCGCGGAGCGGTGCCGGCGCGACCGGCGTCACCCCCTGGTGCTGGGGGGCGGGTCCGCCTTCCAGGTCAACCCCGTCCCCCTCTCGCCCTTCGTGGACGTCATCGTCGCCGGGGACGGCGAGGAGGTCCTCCCGGCGTTGCTGAAAGCCTACCGCGAGGCCCCCGGCCGGGCGGAATTCCTGGAGAGGGCGGCCCGCCTGGGCGGGGTGTGGGTCCCCTCCCTGTCGCCGGCCCGGCCCGGCGCCGTGGCCGCGCCCCCGGTGGCCGGGGACGTGCTGGCGGCGTCCGGGCCGCCGTTCTCCAACATCCTGTCGCCGGGGGCGGAGTTCGCCGACACCCTCCTGGTGGAGATCTCCCGCGGCTGCCCCGGCGGGTGCCGCTTCTGCTGGGCCGGGTACCGACACCGGCCGCCCCGGTCCTTCCCCGCGGACGCCGTCCTCGACCTGGCGCGACAGGCCCGGCCGGCGGTCTCGAAGGTCGGCCTCGTGGCCACCTCCGTCTGCCGGCACCCGGAGATCGGCCGCCTCCTCGACGGGCTGCTCGGCCTGGGTTACGGCATCGGGGTCTCCTCCCTGCGCCTGGCGGACCTGACCCCGGACCTCCTGGGGAAGCTGGCCGCCGGGGGGGAGGACAGCGTCACCCTGGCCCCCGAGACGGGAAGCCGGCAACTGGGGAACGCCCTCAACAAGCCGTGCGACCCGGCCGTGATCCGGGAGGCCTGCGCCCGGGTCTTCGCCGCGGGTATCCGGAAACTCCGGGTGTATTTCATGGTGGGCTTGCCCGGCGAGACCCGGGAGGACGTGGAGGCCTCCCTGGACCTCGCCGAGTCGATCCACCGCGATTTCACCCTCGTGCAGCGGTCGTGGGACCGGCCCGGCGCCTTCTCCGTCAACGTCTCCCCCTTCGTCCCCCGCCCCCACACCCCCTTCGCCCGCGAGGCCATGGACGACCCGGCGGCGCTGCGGCGGAAACTGGCCCTGTTCCGCGCGCGCCTGGGGCGGCTGGCCAACACCGAGGTGCGGCTGGGCTCGGTGGACGAGGCCCGCCTGCAGTGGCGCCTGGGAAACGGCGACCTCGAGACGGCCCGGGAGTTGCTCGCCCTGGCGGAGGGTCGCCTCCCCTTGCGGCGGTTCATCGAGGGCGACCACGGCTGGCTCCCCCACGGCCCCGGGTCCGGTTCCGCACCCCCCTGGGAAGTCCTGGACCCGGGTCTGCGGCCCGGCTTCCTCGAGGCCGAACACGCGAAGTCCGGCCAGGGCATCGTCACGGGTCCCTGCCCAGGCGCCGGCCACTGCGGCCCCTGCCGCGCCTGCCGATGAGGAGAGGGGCCGGCCCGGACGGTTGTATTGCAAGCCCGCCATTTTTCGGCCATAATGAAGGGGAAAGGGGCTCTTGGCCATCCGCTGCCTCCGACCTCCGCGAAAAGGGAGAGAGCGACGAACGGCACGGCATCAATGAGGACGGACATCCCCGCAAAAGGACCGTCGCCTTCCGGGCGATGGCTCAAGGACCGTGCCGTCTCCCTCCGGGCGATGGTCCCAACAAAGGTTTTCCAGCCACTTTCCCTTACGATTCTCAAGCGTTTGAAGGCCCGTGCCGCCGCGCGGACCGGATCCCGGTCTGTGCCAACGGCCGGCATTCGCTGATCAGACACTGGGAGGCGACATGAAACCCGTCCGGAATTTCCTGTTTGTTTGGACCGCCATCCTGACCGTCACCCTGACGGCCTCGGGGTGTTCGAAGGCGCCCGGGACCGCGCCGAGCGCGGCCACGGCGCCGGCCCCTTCCGCCGGCCCGGTGACCTTCACCCTGCCCAACGGTCTCGAGGTCACCCTCCGCCCCGTTGCCGGGGCGGACCAGGCGGCTCTCGTCGTCGTCTACGACGTGGGGGAGGGTCATGACCCCGCAGGGAAGTCCGGGCTGTCCCACCTGGCGGAGCACTGCTATGTCACCGCGGCGCCGGCTGGCGGGAAAGCGCGCGGCTTCGAGGCGATCATGGCCCGTTACCCGGCCGGTTTCAACGCCCAGACGGGGGTGGACTACACGGTGTTCGCCACGGTCTTCCCCGCTGCCCGGCTCACGGCGGAACTCGACGACGCCGCGGCCCGGATGGCGTCCGTCGCCGTCACCCCGGCGGATTTGACCCGGGAAGTCCCCCGCCTGTGCGAGGAACTGGGGAACATGTACGGGAACATGCCCCCCCTCGGCGCCCTGAACCTGGCCCGGGCGCTGGTCTGCCCTTCGCCGTCCGGGGGCCGCAAGGGCGGCATCGAAGCCCAGGTGTCCTCCCTGGCCCCCGCGGACGTGCAGGGGCACCTCGACCGTTTCTACAAGCCCGTCAACGCGCACCTCGTCCTCGCGGGCGCCCTCCGCCCCGACGAGGCCCGCAAGCTCGTCACGGAGCGCTTCGGCGGGATCGCCGCCGGGGAGAAGGCCCCGGTTGTCACGGTGGCCGCTCCAGCCGTCGGGAACGGGGTGAGCGTGGACATCGAGCGCCCGCTCCCCGCGGGTGGGGCAGCAGCCCCCGCCGGCCCGGGCGCCGCCGTTGGATGCGCAGCGGTTGCCGTCCGGGCGCCTCGGCCTTCCGAGCCGGACTACGCCGCGTTCCTGGCCGCCGCCGCCCGGCTCTTCGAGCGCGCGAACCCGCCGGGGGGAAGCACCCCGGTCCGGGTCATCTGCGCAATACTCGACGACCCGGACGTCCTGGTGGTCCAGAAGGACCTGGCGCCGGGCGAGCGCCCGGAGAAGGCGTACGCGGGCATCGACGCCTTCCTCGCGGCCGCGCTGGGTCCGCCCTTCGCCGAGGCCGACCGGGTGCGGGTGAGGAACTTCTTCGGTTTCCTGCTGGGGTTGATGCCGCTGCCGGACGGCGCGCTGGCGCAGAACCTCTACGGGGTCGCCTTCGGCCTCGCCATGGGGAGGAAGCTGGGCCTGGACCCCGGCCGCCTCAACGCGGCCCTGGACGCCCTCGACGAAGCGAAGTTCCGCGCCGCCGTCACCGCCCGCTTCGCCCCGGACCGCCGCGGCCGGGCCGTGGTCACTTTGCCGTGAGGGTTGCGTCCCGCGCTCGGGACCGGTTCCAACAAGCTGGATGGTCACGATCCAATATCCATCTATTTCCATGTATACCTGGATTTTGTCAATGGCCGCTGTCCTTGTCCCCATTCTGTCCTGAGTTCATCAAGCGATTTTGTCTCGTTATTGAACCACCATTTTTTGTAAATATTCTTAATAATAGCTAAATCCCGCACCACAATCGGTCTCCTTTTTACCGTATCGAAGATTCGACCATTTTCGTACGGATAGCTCATCGGACCTCCGCAAATCAAAGAATTACTGGGTTCCGAAAATGGCATTAATTTGATTTCCGAGCAGCCAAGAATTAACTCTATCAAATAAGCTGCAATCAAACCCTTGTAAACAGGAGAGTTCGGAAATACATTTGAAGAAAAGGGATTGTCCAACCCCATCTCAACTGCTTCGCTATTATCAATGCACTCCATTAACACAGGGATGGACTCTTTGCCCTTGGAGTACAGTTCTGAAATTGCTTTCTGCCTTTGGTCACCAGAGCTTTCCAGAATAGAAGATAGGTAGTTTTTACCGCTGCATTGCGAAGCTACCGGATTGCAACAAAACAACAGCATGAGCAAAGTAACACCATATCTAATCATGCTTTATCCTCCACGAATGAATACACTTTGCAAAACAATCCCTTCCCCGAACTAAAACACAATGACATTTCGCGTTGGCCAAGCAAGGTGCCTTGGGAGTCGTTCGTTGCACGCGCAAAGCAGCGGCCCCGCCCCCGGCGTCGCCTGGAGGCAGTGGACAGGTCACCAAGTATACAGATAGGTCGCGCGACCATTCTTGTCAACTGCAATGATTGGACGATTCAAGCAATAAGAAAACAGATTCCAACTCTGTGGGTTCTCAATGTGATGATCCGCGAGCAACGTGGTCTGGGCTGCTCCTGCGGCCGGGGGTGCTGCGGCAGAAACCATGTCTTTTGTGGGGGTTCGCACGCGCCGTGTTGGGGCGGGAGGGGGGCCGGGGAAAGCGGCAGCTCGGTGACCCGCTGCCGCTCCCCAGGGGTCAGGCGCCGTAGACCCTCGCGTCCTCCTTGCCGGTGAGGACGCGGAGGGCGCCCTTGGCCAGGGCGTGCATCTCGTTCTCGCCGGGGTAGACGGTGACCCCGCAGCCCACCGCGGCGACGTACTTCGTGATCTTGGCCACCAGGGGCTTGCAGCGGGCCATGCCGCCGGTGAGGATGATGCGGTCCACGGGCTCGCCGTCGAAGGCGGGCAGCAGGCAGGTGGCCCACTTCGCGATCTGGTAGGCCATGGCCTCGAAGACCGCGCCGGCCTCGGCGTCGCCTTCCGCCACCCGACGTTCCACCTCGCGGAGGTCGGCGGTGCCGAGGAGGTCGATGAGCCCGCCGCGCCCCTTGTTGAGTTTCTTCAGGTCGGCCTTGGAGTAGGTCCCCGAGAAGCAGAGGTCGATGAGCTGGCCCACGGGCAGCGAGCCGGAACGCTGGGGCGTGAAGGGCCCCTCGCCGTCCAGGCCGTTGTTGACGTCGATGTAGTGCCCCTTCTTGTGGGCGCCGACGGTGATCCCGCCGCCCATGTGGGCCACGATGAGGTTCAGCCGCTCGTAGAAGGTCTCGTTTTCCTCGGCGTAGCGCCGTGCGGACGCGATCTGGTTCAGGGCGTGGCTGACCACCTTGCGGCGGATGCACTTGAACCCCGTGATCCGGTACCGTTCCGGGACCTCGTCCACCACCACCGGGTCCACGATGAAGGCCGGCTTTCCGGTCTGCCCCACCAGTTCGGCGGCGATGGGCGCCCCGAGGTTGGAGGCGTGCTCTCCCCCGATCCCGGACGCCAGGTCCTCCAGCATGGCCGGATTGACGCGCAGGGTCCCGTGGGGGACCGGCCGGATCAACCCGCCGCGGGCCGAGACGGCCGCGATGTCGTCCAGGGTGAAGCCGTTTTCCTGCAAGGCTTTGAGGATAACCTCCTTGCGGAAGGCGTACTGGGCGGTGATGCTCTGCCCCTCGAAGGGCGCCAACTCCTCGGCGGAGTGCTGAAGTTCCACGGTGAACGCCTCGGTCTCGCCCTCGTACACGCTGATCTTGGTGGAGGTGGAGCCGGGGTTGATGGCCAGGATCCGGTGGCGGGGGAAGAAGGTGTCCTTGGGGGTGATCTCCCATTCCCCCGACTGGAACAGCCTCAGCACCGCCGCCTTGACGGAGAGGCGGACGTCCTCGGTGGTGCAGTCCATGCAGAGGTTCACGAGCCGCTGGTCGGTCCCCACCACCACGGATAACTTGTGGGCCGTGGGGAAGCGGATGGAGTAGAGGTTGGCCAGCACGTTGCCCATGTCGAGGTTGGGCAGGATCAGGGCGTTGACCCCGCCGCGCCACTCCGCGTCGCGGCCGTAGCAGGCAGCCGAACGGGGCGAGAGCACCACGTTGATCTTCGCCTCCCACTCGATGCGGATGGAGGCCAGCCGCGGGTCCTCCTTCGCCCGGTCCCGCAGGATCTCCGGGACGATCTCCATGGCCCTCCGGACGGTCTCGGGGGAGGGGCCGTCGTCGGAACCCTTGTGGGAATAGGAGATGATGGCCCCCCGGATGAAGGGCCAGGGGTCCTCCGGCAGGAGTTCCCTCGCCTCGGCGCAGATCTCCACCGCCAGCGCCGCCAGTTCCTCTGGGGTGGGCTGGTCGTTGACACCCACGTCCCCGAGGACGACCACGTTGCCGGGGTAGATGTCCATGGGGTGTTCGTCGGGCAGGACAAAAAGGGCGATTTCCGCGGTCACGTCCCGGGCGGCCAGTTCGGCGAGGGCCGGGCGCAGAAACTCCCGCGGGGTCAGGGAGGCCCCGCCCACCAGCATGTCGGCGTGACCGAGCCGGACGGCCCGGATCCCGAGGGCCGCCGCGGCGGGTACCGCCGTCGGGTCGACCCTGCCGTGGTCGTCCGGGGTTTCCACGGGGAGGCCCGCCGGGTGCTCCGGGTCGATGAAGGTGCTCTCGGAGAGGCCGTAGGCGACACGGTCGGGGTCGACGTGGCCGAGTTCCCGCTGGATCGTCTCCCGGACCACCGTTTCCGGGGCGCAGAAGACGGGGCGGATGAACCGGGTCAGGTGCAGGGCGGCTTCCAGGACCCTCGGGTCGGTGGCGTCCACGAAGAGCGCCGTGGGGCGGCCCTTCTGCAACGCCGTAATCTGCTGGTCCAGGTAGGCTTCGATCTCGAACATGTATGCCTCCAAGAATTCAGAATTCAGAAGTCAGGATCCAGAATGGTCCGGTTCGGGGCCCTCGTCGGGGTGCGGGTGGGCGATCTTCTCGAAGAGGGCCTCGAGCCGCTCCGCCTCCTCGGTGGCGTGGTCGTAGACGAAGTGGAACTTCGGCGTGCCCTTCATGGGCAGGTACTCGAGGACCCGAGCCGCCACGAAGGCCGCGGCGTGGTTGAGGGCCGCCTCCGACCCCTTCCCCCCGTCGGGGGCGCCGGGGTCCACGAAGAGCACCCGGCACGACTTGAAGTCGCCGGACAGCTCGACCCGGGTGACGCGGCAGTTCATCACCCGGGGGTCCTGCATCTCCAGGGGGACGATGGAGGCCACCTCCTCGAAGATCAACTCCTGCATGCGGGTCTGGCGGTATCCTTTTTCCCTCATCGGCGTCAACCCTTCCTCACCCCGTCTTCCCGGGACCGCCCCTGAAAGGCTTTCCACCGGGTCACCGCTCCAGTTGCTCGGCGCGACGTTTCGCCCCCATCATAGCAGATTTCCCGGTGCGGGGAACCCCTTTTTCACCGCCGGGGCGAGGCGCCGGCGCCCGGCGACAATCGGCGTGAAACCCGGGAGGGTTTGGGTGTATAGTGGGCCCTGGAACGAACGGTCGAAACCCGGAGGAACGGTGCCCCGCCCTGACGACAAGATCGGACCCTACGTCCTGGTCAGACGCCTTGGACAGGGAGGCTTCGGCGAAGTGTGGCTCGCCGAGAACCGGACCCCGCTCGCCGTCAGCCGCTGCGCGCTGAAGCTGCCCCTGGTGGACCGGCCCGACCTGGACGAGATCCGAAAGGAGGCGACCCTCTGGGAACGGGCCAAGGGGCACCCCAACGTGCTGCCCATCATCGAGGCCAACATCTACGACGGCCAAGTGGTGATCGTCAGTGAATTCGCCGAGGAAGGGACTTTGCAGGACCGACTGGATGCCTGGGGCGGCCGGGCGCCTGACACCGCCACCGCCGTGGACCTGGCCCTGGGCATCCTGAGCGGTCTCGCCCACCTCCACGGGCGGGGAATCCTGCACCGCGACCTGAAACCCCAGAACATCATGACGCAGGGGGATTCCCCCCGCATTGCCGACTTCGGGCTGGCGCGGGTGCTGGCCGGTTCGGCACGGACCAACCGCCTGAGCGGGACCCTCGCGTACATGGCCCCCGAGGCCTTCAAAGGCGAGCGCACGGAGCGGACGGACCTGTGGTCGGTGGCCGTGATGCTGCACCAGCTTCTCACGGGGTCCCTGCCCTTCCCCTACGCCGACCTGACGCGGCTCTTCGCCGCCATCGTGAGCGAGCCGCCCCAACCGCTGCCCGACACCTTTCCGCCGGCTTTGAGAGCCGTGCTGGCGACGGCACTGTCCCGGGACCCCGCCGGACGCTACCCGTCGGCCGTCGCCATGCGGGAGGCCCTCGGCAGCGCCGTGGGGGTCTTCCTCTCCGGTTCGGGGGCGAGACTCCTGCCGGGGATGCCGGCCCCGGCCCCTGGCGTCCATGACGGTCAGACCCGCCGGTTCGACGGGCGGGCGCCGGTTGAGGGCACGACCCTGGCGCCCCCCGGTTCACCGGCCGGCCCGGGTGCGGCCACCACGGTGGTCGGGAGCCCTTATCCCGCAGGGTCAGGCACCGGCCCCGGGGCGATGCCGGCAGCGCCCCCCGCCTTGGCCCCGGTCCCGTCGGGGTTCACGACGAAAAGCCTCGTGGACGCCTCCTCCGGCGTCACGCTCCCGATGCCCCCTCCACTCCCGATGCCCCCCCCGCCCCCGCCCTCCCCCGGCGTCCCGTTCTTCCCTTCCCCGGCCCGCCCGCCCGGAAAACCGGGAAGCCGGGCACTGCCGGTGACCCTGATCGCCGTCGCCACCCTGGGGTCGGTCATCGGGATCGCCCTGCTGATATCCTCCCCTTCGGGGAAGGGGGAGACCACCCCCCCGCCCACGGGCCCCGTGAGCAGTCCGGGCTCCGCCCTGATGTCCGCCGCCGCGGCCCCTTCCGACACCCCGGCCCAACCGGCCACCCGGAGCACCCCCGCAAAAACCCGGCGAAGTGCGCCGTCTTCCACGGCCCGAGGCTCCAGCCGCCCCGAAGACGATGGACCCGCTCAGGGAACGGAGCCGGAGGTGATTTCTAAGGGCCCGTTCCGGGTCGTCATCTCCCCGCCCGGGCTCAAACCTCCCCCCCGAGGCCGGGGCGAGGGCGGAAAGAAGCACGGCGGAAAACGATGACCCCGCCCGCCTGGACGCTCCGGGATTGCCTGAGGGAAGGTGAGCGGCAACTGGACCTGGCCGGGGTCGACCACCCTCGTTTCGACGCCGAGTACCTCCTGGTGCAGACCCTCGGGGTCGATCGGGCCGTCCTGGCGGCGGACCCCGGCCGCCCTTGCCCGGCCGCCGCCCGGGAGGCCTTTCTCGGCGCGGTCCGGCGCCGGGCCGCACGGGAGCCGGTCCAGTACATCCTCGGACGTTGTCACTTCTGGAGGGATGTCTTCCGGGTCACGCCCGACGTGCTGATCCCCCGCCCCGAGACGGAACTCCTGGTGGAAATCGGCCTCGAGTGCCTTCGGGGCCGCACCACCCCCCGGGTCCTCGACCTGGCGGCCGGGAGCGGGTGCGTGGGGCTCAGCCTCGCCCGCAGCCTCCCCGGGGCCGTGGTGTTCGCCTCGGACCTCTCGCCGGCAGCCCTCCGGGTGGCCGACGAAAACGCCCGGCGCCTGGGCTTCCGCGACCGCTGGCACCCCGTCGCGGCGGACGGCCTCTCGCCCTGGCGCGACGCGGCCCGGTGGGACTACATCGCCTCCAACCCGCCGTATATCCCCGAGGCCGAGTGGGGGAGCCTTCCGCCCGAGGTGGCCCACTGGGAACCGCGGTCCGCCTTGGCGGGCGGCGAGGACGGCCTCGCGTACTACCGGCGGTGGCTCCCCGCCGGCCTGCCCTTCCTGACGCCGGGGGGCGCCCTCGCCCTGGAGATCGGCGCCGGCCAGTGGGCGGCTTTGCAGTCCCTCGCCGCCGCCCTCGGGTGCGGGGTCGAGTGCCGGCCCGACCTCGCCGGCGTCCCCCGGGTGGTGATCGTCAGGCCCTGAGCAGCGCTCGCGGGAAAACGGGGGCCCCGGTGAACGCAACGCCGCGCCCCGCACTCTATCTATCCGCCCGCCCCTCGCGGATTCCCCTCTTTTCATGGCCCGGGGAATGCGCTATAGTGGGACTTCACCGGGCGAAACGGGCAAGGACCGGCGGCGGTCCGTCCGACACGCGGAACCCGGTCGGCGACAGGTTGCTGCGATGGGAAAAAACCTGGTCAAGGGGTTGACGTACGGGGTCCTTTCGGCCCTTTTCGGCGCCTACCCCTACATCTTCTTCCACGTGGCCCTGGAGAACAACGCGATGACCACCGCGTTCTTCTGCCTCGCCTACCACCTCTTCGCGGCCGTCTACCTCCTCGGCTACCTGTCGGCCCGCCGGCAGTTTCACGACCTGAAGGTGCCCCGCGCCCTCAGGCCCGGCATCCTCCTCATGGGCGGGCTGGAGTTCCTCAGCGTCTGGTCGCTGTTCTCCGCCATGAGAATCATGGACCCCACCCTGGTCTCCTTCTTCAACAACTCCCAGACCCTTTTCATCATCCTCCTCGGGGCCCTGATCCTCGGGGAGCGCTTCAATGCCACGGAGTCCCTGGGCACCCTCGTCGCCCTCTCCGGGGTGGTCATGATCTCCTACAAGTCCGGCGCCCCCGTCAAGATCGGGATGCTGCTCACCGTCACGTCGGCCCTGCTCTTCTCGTGCACCGTGATCCTGGTGAAGAAGAAGCTGGAGGCGGTCTCCCCCCTGGCCCTGGCCTTCTACCGGGCCCTGACCATCACCGCCTGCTTCGGCGTCGTCTGCGGCGTGGGCGGGATGCGCATGCCCGCGGAGGCCGGCCTCCTCGCCCCCATCGCCGCCGGCGCCCTCTTCGGCCCCTTCCTCAACATCCTCTTCTATTTCGGGGCCCTCAAGCACCTGGACGCCTCGAAAACCTCCCTGATCCGGTCGGTGCTGCCAGTCTTCGTCCTCGTCAACGCCATGGTCTTCCTGCACATGGTCCCCCTCCCCATGCAGCTCGTCGGGGGCTGCATCATCATCGTCGGCCTCTGGATCCTCGTCACGGGGCGGGAACAGGCCGAAACCACCCGGACCGGCGCCTGAGAACGGCCCCCCCCGCCCGCCCGCCGCGGAATTCAGCGGACAATGGAAATTTTCTGTTGACAACCCACAATATGTGCGGTAAGAGGACAACACGGACACAACGGATTGTGGCCACTATCGCAGAGACAGGAGCACGTGATGGAGCAAGAGATCGCACTCGTCGAAGCCGAACCTCCGGAGTGCCGGGAAAGTTCCGACCCGGCAGACGAAGAGCCTCCGGGGAGTTCGACATACCCCTCAACCTGCCGTAACACCCCTTTCGTTTCAACCCCCTCCCCCGACACGACAATTCGGCTTACCCGCCGGGCGGGCACGTTTCTTCGCCGCCACTTTCCCGGGGTCACCCCCGAACGCTGGAACGACTGGCGCTGGCAGGTGGCCAACCGCTTCCGCGGCCCCGAGGCGATCGGCCGGGTCCTCCGCCTCTCCCCGGGCGAGCAGGCGGCGATCGATTGCCGGGGGGACCGGCTCCCCTTCGGCATCACGCCCTATTACGCCTCGCTGCTGGACCCGGACGACCCGGGACAGCCCCTCCGGAAGAGCGTGGTCCCCACGCGGGAGGAGTTCTCCCTCTCCCCCGGGGAGATGCCGGACCCGCTCGCGGAGGACGCGGACAGTCCCGTCCCCGGCCTGGTCCACCGCTACCCCGACCGGGTGCTCTTCCTGGTGACGGAGTTCTGCTCCACCTATTGCCGGTACTGCACCCGGTCCCGGATCGTGGGCCGCCACGCTCCCTGCGAGTCCGGGCCGGACCGCTGGGAAGCGGCGCTCCGCTACATCGCCGGCCACCCCGAGATCCGGGACGTCCTGCTTTCCGGCGGAGACCCCCTGACCCTGCCGGACGACCGGCTGAACGACCTGCTCCGGCGTCTCCGCCGGATCCCCCACGTGGAGATCATCCGCCTGGGCACGAAGGTCCCCGCGGTTCTCCCGCAGCGCGTCACCCGGGACCTGGTCCGCGTCCTTCGCCGTTACCACCCGCTCTATCTGAGCGTGCACTTCACCCACCCCGACGAACTGACCCCGGAAACCGCCCGGGCCTGCCGGAGGCTCGCGAACGCGGGCATCCCCCTGGGCAGCCAGACGGTCCTCCTGGCCGGCGTCAACGACGACCTCGGCACCATGCGGCGCCTGATGCAGGGCCTGCTCCGGTTCCGGGTCCGGCCGTACTACCTCTACCAGTGCGACCCGATCCCCGGCTCCGCGCACTTCCGGACCCCGACCGCCCGGGGGCTCGAGATCATCCGGGGGCTCCGCGGGCACACCAGCGGCTACGCCGTGCCCACCTACGTGGTGGACGCGCCGGGCGGGGGCGGCAAGATCCCCCTCCTCCCCGACTACGTCGAACACCACGGGGACGGGGAACTGGTCCTGCGCAACTACCGGGGTGACCGGTTCACCTACCCCGACGTGAGCGACGCCTGCTGAGGGGACATGAAGGTCGTCATCCTCCACGGGCACATCCCGCCCGACGCCGCCGCGGACGAACTGGACACCCTGGAGGAGGCGGCCGCGGTGGAAGCCGCCCTCCGTCGCCTCGGCCACGAGACCTCCCGCCTGGAGTTCACCCTGGACCTGCGGCGGGCGGCGGACGCGCTCCGACAGGCACACCCCGACGTGGTCTTCAACCTGGTGGAGTCCGTGGAAGGGTCCGGCCGTCTCGCCCACCTGGCGCCCGGCCTCCTGGAGTACTTGCGGGTCCCCTTCACGGGCGGGTCCGCGGAGTCGCTCCTGCTGACCGGGGACAAGGTCCTGGCCAAGCGCTTCATGGCGGCCTTCGGTGTCCCCACGCCCGCCTGGGTCACGGCCCTCGACGCGGAAAGCGCGTGGTGCTACCCCCCCTACATCGTGAAGTCGGTGTGGGAACATGCGTCCATCGGCCTGGGGCCCGAATCCATCCTCCACGAGGAGCGGGAGCTGAAGGCCTTCCGGGCGGCGAGGAAAGGCGGGGCGGACGAGTGGTTCGCCGAGCGCTACATCGAGGGGCGGGAGTTCAACCTCTCGGTCCTCGGTGACCGCGGCACGCCCCGGGTCCTGCCCCCGGCCGAGATGACCTTTCGGGACTTCCCCCCCGGCAAACCCCGGATCGTGGACTACGCCGCGAAGTGGGACGCCGGCTCCTTCGAGTACGCCAACACCGTCCGGAGCTTCGACTTCCCCCCGGAAGACCGGGGCCTCCTGGAAACGCTCGAGGGAATCGCCCGCCGCTGCTGGACGGTGTTCGGCCTGAGCGGTTACGCCCGCGTGGATTTCCGGGTGGAGGAGGGCGGCCGCCCCTGGGTGCTCGAGGTCAACGTCAACCCCTGCATCTCCCCCGACGCGGGGTTCGCCGTGGCGGCGAAGCGGGCCGGCCTCGATTTCGACGCCGTCGTCGACCGCCTCGTGCGGGAGCCCCTCCGCTCAACCTCCCCCTGAGCATCCCCCGCAGAACCAGCCCCCGCCCCAAGACTTTTTTCATTTCCGTGCATCCAACCAGTTGAAATGGAACGGGAGGGCATGATAGACTGAACTTTGAGTCAGAATAGGGAAAGTACAGTCACCATTCAGCCCGGCAAAAAGTGGGTCATTCCTGAAGTCACCAAGGAACTCCCCGACCTCTTGGTGCGCGAAAACAAGATCTCCACCCTCCAGGCCACCCTGCTCATCAACCGCGGAATCCGGACGCCCGAAGACGCCCACCGCTACCTCCACTCCACCGCGGCCGACCTTTACGACCCCTTCCTGATGAAGGACATGCGCAAGACCGTGGCGAGGATCATCAAGGCCGTCCGCAACCGGGAGCGGATGATGATCTACGGGGATTTCGACGTGGACGGCGTCACCGCCATCGTGGTCCTGAAGAAAGCCGTGGACATCCTGGGGGGCCTGTGCGACTTTTACGTCCCCCAGCGGCTGACGGAGGGGTACGGTCTCCGGAAGGAGGCCATGGACGAGTTCAAGCGCAAGGGCTACACCCTGGTGGTCAGCGTGGACTGCGGGATCCGGGCCGTGGAGGTGGCGGAGCACGCCGAAACGATCGGGCTCGACCTCATCGTCACCGACCATCACCTTCCGGGCGACACCCTGCCCCGCTGCCACTCCATCCTCAACCCGAAGCAGAAGGACTGCCCCTACCCCGAGAAGAACCTGGCGGGGGTCGGCGTCGTCTACAAGCTGGTCCAGGCCCTGTTCCGGGCCATGCGCCGCGAGCGGGAGGCGGCCCAGTTCCTCAACCTGGTGGCCATCGGCACCGTGGCGGACCTGGTCTCCCTCACCGACGAGAACCGGATCATCGTCAAGCACGGCCTGGAAAACCTCCGGAACCCCGAGAACGTCGGACTGAAGACCCTGATCGAGATGTCGGGCATCCGCGGGAAGGAGATCTCCTGCATCGATGTGGCCTTCAAGATCGCGCCGCGGATCAACGCCGTCGGGCGCATGGGCGGGACCACCGCGGCGGTCGACCTCTTCGACTCCGACGACCCCGAGTTCGTCCACAGCGTCGTCCGGGACATGAACCGCAAGAACGTGCTCCGGCAGCAGGAGGAGAACATCATCCTCGCCGAGATCGACGAGATGATGAAGGTCCGCCGGGACATCTTCGACGACAAGGTCCTGGTGATCGCCGGCAAGAACTGGCACCGCGGGGTCATCGGGATCGTGGCGTCCCGCATGGTGGAAACCTTCCACCGGCCCACCATCGTCCTCTCCATCGAGAACGGTGAGGCCCACGGGTCCGGGCGCTCCACGTCCAAGTTCCACCTGCTCCGGGCCCTGCAGCACTGCGACCCGCTCCTGGCGCGCTACGGGGGGCACGCCCTGGCCGCCGGCCTCTCCCTCCTCTCGGAGAACATCGACCAACTCCGGAGGAACATCAACGAGTATGCCACCGGCGAGATCCAGCCCGCGGACCTCATGCCGGAACTCTCCATCGACAGCCTCCTGGACCTGAACCAGATCAGCTTCAAGCTGCTGGACGAGATCAACGAGCTGGCCCCCTTCGGCGAGGGAAACCCCATCCCCGTCTTCGCCAGCCGGAACGTGAAGATCTACTCGGGCCCCTGGCTCCTGAAGGACAAACACCTCAAGTTCAAGGTGGGCAACGTCCTGCAGAACTTCGACGCGGTGTGGTGGAAGCGGGGCAACCTCTTCGACCGCCTGATCTACCAGAAGCAGATCTCCATCGCCTACAGCCTGCTCCTCAACGAGTTCAACGGGGTGAGCAACCTCCAGCTCAACCTGAGGGACATCAAGTTCCCCCACGAACTCTGACGACACGGGACAGTAGACCCGGTTCCCCCGTCACGGCGGAGGAGCGGACATCCGGATGATCCTATCGAGACCCGAGGAGGGGAACTGTGGAACCCGACATCCAGGAAATGATCCGCGTGGTCCGGGAAGGGCATCGGGAGTCGTTCCGGGAAGCCGCCGAGCACCTGGTGAAGCTCGGGGGTGACGCCCTGGCGATCGTCCTCCAGGCCCTTGCGGGGCGGGAAGGCCCGGCCGAGCGGGAGGAGGCTGCCCGGGCCCTCGCGGGCAGCGAGGACCCGAGGGTCCCGGACGCCATGCTCACCGCCCTGGACGACCGGGACCGGCACGTCCGGGAAGTGGCCCTTCGCTTCCTCGGGAGACGAGGGGTTGCCGAAGCTTTCCCCCGGGCAGAGGCCGCCCTGGCGGACCCGGACTGGAACGTGCGGGAGGCGGCGGTTCAGGCCTGCGCCGCCCTGGCGGGGGAACGCGTGCTGGCGCGCCTGTCCGCGATGCTGGCGGACCCCGACCCCTACGTTCGGGAAGCCGTGGCCGCGGCCCTCTCCGGCATGGACCCGGCCCCCTGCCTGGAAGCGCTGGCGAAGGCCGCCGGCGACCCGGAATCCCGGGTCCGGGAGCGGTTGGCCACGGCCCTCGGCGGCGCGACCGATCCCCGCGCGGGAGATCTGCTGGACACGCTCTCGAAGGACCCCGATTCCTCCGTGCGCGAATCCGCCCTGCGGGCGCTCGGTCGACTGGGGACACCCAAGTCCGTGGATGCGCTGAAGGCGGGCCTCCTCGACGCGGATGCGCGGGTGCGCGACGCCGCCGGCTGCGCCCTGCGCGCCCTCGGCGTCCTTCCCGACGAGGTGCCGGCGGCGGGACCACCGCCCTCCGAAACCGATCCACCCAACGCCAGGTAGAGGGAGCCGGCCGGAACGATCCGGTCGACTCGCCGGATTCACTGGCGAGATCGTCAATTTTACGCAAGGGGAAGATGGCCCATCGTCAGCGGCGGGGTGGAGCGGGCCCCGGGTCGGTCTCCGCCCCGGTGACGGTCACGCCCCGGCGGCTTTCCCTTTCCCGTTGCCCTTTTTCCCGCCCATGACCCGCATGGAGACGTTCTCCCAGAAGAGCTTGGCGAAGGAGACCTCCACGTAGGACCGGATGGAGACGAAGCACCCGCCGCAGGGGTTGTCGTTCGAAAACCCCTTGACCATGTCCTTTTGGTTCTGAAAGTTGACGCGCTGGAGGGAACAGGGGTTGAGGAGCCCGTCGGGCCGGATGACCAGGAAACGCCTGCCTGCGCTGCAGTTGGGAACGGCGCCGTTCTTGAGGAACTCGTAGAGGCCGTCCAGGTTGAAGCGGGAATTCACCACGGAGGCGTAGATCCCTTCCCGTTGGACGGCCTTGTCGAAGACGTCCCGGACGAACTTCAGGTCCTCCGGATCCCGGGTCACGAGGCTGTGGTCCTCGGTCCGGAGGGGCGTGTAGACGCTGAAGCTGACGCAGACGCCCCACCGGCGGCAGTTCTCGATGATGGCGGGAAGCTCGCGGACGTTGGCCGAGGTGATGGCGGTGTTCATGACCACGTCTCCGAAGCCGAGGGCGGCGATGTCGGGGATCACCTCGTTCATCTTCCTGTAAAGGCCCGGGATGGCCCGGAAGTCGTCGTGACGCTCGTCGGGGAAGTCGAGGGAGATGGAGAACTGGTTGACCCCCGCCTGGCGGAGGGCCAGGTACTTCTGCTTGGTCAGCATCCAGGCGTTGGAGACCAGGATGGTGTAGGGGAAGTAGGGATTGATCTTGACGGCCTTGACAATGTCCAGGAGGTCGGAGCGCAGGAGCGGCTCCCCCCCGGAGAGCTGGATCACCGGCGGCCGGAAGTGCTCCACCTGGCGTCGGAACTCCTCGGGCTTCATCCGCTTTTCGTTCGGGATCCCGCCGCCGAGGTCGCAGTGCTTGCAGTTGGCATTGCACGCGAGCGTCGTCTCGAAGGACACCACCAGGGGACGACCGGAAAAGAAGTTCCGGGTCCCGTTCCAGATCAGCCTGGGTGCGTATTTCATCGGGATGTGCGGCATGTTTTCCCCCTTGCGAACGGCAAACGGGGAACTATACACCCCTTCCGGGGGAAAAGCAACCCCCGTGTACAAAAACGTCCACAAACGCACGGAGGCCCCTCGGCGGAGGGGCCCCGTGACGTGTTCGAAGCGTGATCTCGCGAGGGATACCGGCCCGCCTCAGCGCATTCCCTTGTCCTCGACGGCGGTGATCTTGCCGCCGCTCCAGGTGAGCGCGTACGTCCGGACCGTGATCCCCGCCTTGGCCTCCAGGGTGTAGGTGGTCTTGTCACCCTGGGTCTCGGTCTTGATCACGGTGGGGGACACCAGGTCGTACATGTCCATGTCCTGCCGGGCCAGGCCCTCGGCGCCGTACTTGTCGAGGGCCGCGGTCACGTCGGCACTCTTCCCCTTGAGCATGGACAGGAAGTCCTTCATCTCGGCGCTGACTTCCACCGCCGGCGCCGCCGGCGGGACGTCCGGCGCGGGAGCCGCGGTCCCCGTCGCCGCCGTTGTCGCGGCCGGGGTCTCCTCGGCCTTCTTGCACCCGCCCAGCGCCAGGACGCACAGCACCAGGCCCGCCATCAGGAGCACTCTTCTCATCCGACACCTCCGGATCCGGGATTTGGGGTTACCGATGGAAGTGTGGCGCAAACCCGCCTCGAACGCAAGGGAAAACCGCGGGTCGGCGGCGGCTTCGGCGGCGAACCCCGGGAGCGAACCGGGGACGCCCCTTCGGCGGACTTCCCGGGCCCGCGCTTCCCCGCCCTTTGCGTTTCCCTCCCCCCCGTGGTACCATGGAGGGGAATTCGCGCCAACAAGGCTGTTCCGACCTTTCCCCCGGGAGGTTTCCGTCATGGCGGGTTCGATGGATCGCACCGCGACGCCGTTGAGGGGCGATGACACACCCGGGCCGGTGGGCCCCGCGTCCCCGCCGGACGTGGAGGCCGACCAGGAGCTTCGCCTCGCCGTGGTCCTCTACGGCGGGGTCTCACTGGCGGTTTACATCCACGGGGTCACCCGGGAACTGTACCACCTGGTCCGGGCCACGGCCCCCGCGGACCCCGGGGCCGTTCCCGGCCCCGCCCTCCTGGGGGACGGCGACCTGAGAGGGTCCGAGGTGGTCTACCGCCGGATCGGCCGCCTCCTCGGGCCGGGAACGGGCATCCCCGCCGCCGCGGCGGACCCGGGCCCGGGGGCGCCCATCCGCACCCGCTTCGTCGTGGACGTCCTCTCCGGGACCTCTGCGGGGGGGATCAACGCCGTCCTCCTGGCGAAGGCCCTGGCCGGCGGTCTCGACTACACGACCGTCGCCCGCCGCTGGCTGGAACTGGGGGACCTCGCCGGTCTCCTCAACGACCGGGAGGGGGCCCGCGGCCTGCCCCGCCGGCTTCGCCCGCGTCGTCGCCCCGCCTCCCTCCTGGACGGCCGTCGGATGTACCACTTCCTCCTGAAAGCCCTCCGGGAGATGCCGCCGGGCCCCGGAACGACCCCGGGCGACCCCCGCTCCCCCTACCTCGACGAACTCGACCTCTACGTCACCGCCACGGACCTCCGGGGACTCCCCCTGCCCCTCCGCCTGTCGGACGGGGACGTCCTCGAGCGGCGCCACCGGGCGGTTTTCCGGTTCATCTACGCGGGCGCCCGCACCACCGGCGACGAGCGCAACGACTTCACCGCGGCGTTCGACCCGTTCCTCGCTTTCGCCGCCCGGTGCACCTCCGCCTTCCCCGTCGCCTTCGAGCCGGCGACCCTCGCCGACGCCGACGACGTCGTGCCGGCGAGGGGGAGCGGGCTCTCCGCGGAGAGCGTCTCGGCCGACCCCCGCTGGGAGCCTTTCACCCGGGACTACCTCTGCTCCGGCGCCATGGACGGGGCCCCCTTCGCCCGCCGGGCCTTCGGGGACGGCGGGTGCCTGGACAACAAGCCTTTCGGCCCCGTCGTCGAAACCCTGGCCCGACGCCACGCGGACGTCCCGGTCCGCCGGAAGCTGGTCTTTGTCGAGCCCTCCCCCGACCCCGCCCCGGAAGGTCCGGAGAGCGCGGAGCGTCCCGACGCCGCCGAGAACCTGGTGGCGGCGCTCCTCACCCTGCCCCGGACGGAGACCATCCGGGAGGACATCGAGGCCATCGGGCGGCGCAACCGGCTGATCGGGCGGACCCGGAAAATCCTGGGCCGGATCCAGAAGGACGTCCGGCGCGACATCCGGGACGACGGCCCCGCCCATGAGGGCATGGACGCCCTGGACCCCGGCTCGGCGGACGCCTGGGTTGATCGGGACCTGGACGACATGATCGCCCGCCGGGGGGTCTCCTACGGCGCCTATCACTGGTTCCGGGTGTCGCGGCTGACGGACGAGTTCGCCACCCTGGTCTGCCGGCTCTCGGGGATCGAGGCCGAAACCGCGCGGTGGGAGGCCGTCCGTGAACGGATCCGCTCCTGGCGGGACACGCGCTACGCCGACCGCACCGGGGATCCCCGGAGTCGCCCCACCCAGAACCGCTTCCTCCTGGACTTCGACCTGGGCTTCCGGCTCCGACGCCTGGACTTTCTCCGGGGCAAGCTCGACGCTCTCTTCCCCCTGGAAGGGCCGGAGCGGGAGATCCTGACGTGCGCGGGCGTGGACGCCTGGCCCTCGGAAGCGGAAAAGGAGGCCTTCCGCGGGGAACTGCGGGCGCTCAAGGCGCGGGTCAACCGCGTGCACGACGGCCTGCGGGCGGCGGGCCGCCGGCTCCGGGCCCGGGGCGCGGACAACGACCTCCTCCGGCCGGCCCGCGCACTGGCCCTGTCCATGGAGGACCCCGGGCCCGTCCCGTCGGGCCCCGCTCCCGGCGAGGCCGGCCGGCTGGCCCTCGAAACCTTCGCGGGGATGGTCCGGGACCGCCTGGCCACGGCGTTCCGGGAGGCTTCGGCCGCGATGCGGGACCTCCTGGGCCCCCGAGGCCCCGAGGGCCCGGGCGCCGGGCTGGTCGACGCCCTCCGTCACTACTACAACCACTTCGACAGTTACGACATGATCACCCTCCCCTACCTCTTCGGGACGGACCTGGGGGAAACGGCCCCCGTGGACACGCTGCGGGTCAGCCCGGTGGATGCAACGGGCGTGGTGGACGAGCGCCTCTCCCGGGTCGCCAAGCTGAAAGGCCTGGGGTTGATGCACTTCGGCGCCTTCCTGGACCCGTACTGGCGGAAGAGCGACCTGCTCTGGGGACGGCTGGACGGGGCGGAACGCCTGGTCACGGCGCTGGTTCCACCGTCGGGGGAACGGGAGGCCCTGGTCCGGGAAGCCCAGGCGGCGATCCTGCGGGAGGAACTGGCGGCGTTCGACCCCGGGGAACAGGCCGAGTTCCGGCAGTTCTGCCTCGGGGCCGCCGCCGTGGCCGGCCCCGACCGCCTGGCCGCGGTGGAGGCGCTCTTCGGTCGCGCCTTGCCGGGGCCCCCTCCACCGGGACCGACGGAAACCATCCGCCCCGACCCGGAGAAAACGCTGCGAAGCGCCGCACGGGCCGCCCTCGTCACGGGGAAGATGCTCTCGGGGCTGGCCCGGAAGTACGAGACCGGCAACCGGGCGGCGGAGGGGTTCACCCGGGCGGCGCGTTTCTTCTGGGGCTTCGTCGAGGTCTCCGCTCCCGGGACCCTCCCCCGCCTGATCTTCCGCCACTGGCTGAAGGTCCTCTACCTCTCGGCTTTCCTGGTGTACGCCGCCGGGCTCCTCCTCGGCGTCCCCGGCGCATCCCGGGTCGGCCTGGCCTGCCTCGGGGCCACCGCCGCCGCCCATTTCGCCGCCTTCCTGCTGGGGCGCTTCATGCGGTGCCGGGGCAGGCCGCTCCGGGTGTGGCTGCTTCGCCTGGTCCGGCTGGCCCTGGCGATCCTCGCGGGCCTGGGCGTGGTCAAGCTCGTGGAGTGGGCCGTCCAGGGCCACGCCTGGCTTGCGGGTTGGCTCGGGCGCATCGCCCCCTGATTTTGAGCTTGATTTTCGGCCCCGATCCGTCTACTTTTCTGCCGGGCTTCGGGCCGGGCCCGCCCCCCGGCGGCACCCCCGAAGCGCCGGGCCCCGTCACGCCGAAGGGCCCGGGACAGGAGCATCCGATGATCGACCGTCAACTGAGAGCCAGCGGGATCATGCAGTTCCCGAACCTGGGGATGATCGCGTTCCGGTCAGGCCCCGACCCCGGGCCCTTCACCGGGCGAATCCTCGAGCGCTTCCACCGGGAGGGGGTCAACGTCCAATTCGTGGTGGAGACGGTTTCCTCCGACGGTCGGCACCACCTGGCGGTCTGCGTCGGGACCGCCGACCTGGACCGGGCCCTCGCCCTCACCGGGTCGGAGCGGCCGGGCCTCGCCCTGGAGGAGGTCCACAGCCGGCCCAACGTCGTGGTGCTGGCCGTCTACGGACCGCACTTCCGCGAAAAACCGGGGGCCGCCAGCCTGGCCTACACGGCCGTCACCGCCGCGGGAGTGGAGGTCCTGGCCATTTCCACCTCCTTTTCCGCCGTCGCCTTCCTCCTGGCGCGGCAGGACCTCGAGACCGGCCTGGAGGCCCTCCGCGCGGCCTACAACCTTTCCCCGGACGATCTCTACGTCGGCGTGGACGGGTGTTCCCGCCGGATCTGACCCTGCCGCGCCCGGAGCCGCGACCCGCATGAAACGGTCCGCCTTTCCCGCCGCCCTCCTCCTCGCAGCCGCCCTGCTGCCGGCCGCCGCCGGGTGCGCCCCGGCCCCCGCCGCCCGCCGCGCTTTCTTCTACTGGCGGACGGTCTTCGTCTTGTCCGAAGGGGAGAGAGCCGTCCTGCAGGACCGTGGCGTCAGCCGCCTCTACCTCCGGTTCTTCGACGTCACCTGGGACGCCGCCTCGGGCCGCGCGCTCCCCGCCGGGCGCCTGGTCTGGCGGGACGCGCCGCCCCCCGGGATCGAGATCGTCCCCGTGGTTTTTCTCCGGAACGAGGTCTTCGGGCACGCGCCCGACCCGGCGGAACTGGCGGGAAGGGTGTGGAAGCTGGCGGGGTCGCTGGCGGCCGGCGCGGGGGTCGTCTTCCGGGAACTCCAGGTGGACTGTGACTGGACCGACGGCACCCGCACGGCCTTCTTCGCCTTCTGCCGGGCGCTGAAGGCCCTGGGGGCCGCGTCGGGGACCCGCCTGAGCGTCACGGTACGCCTCCACCAGGTCAAGTACCGCGACCGCACGGGGGTCCCGCCCGCCGACCGCGCGCTCCTCATGTTCTACAACGTCGGCCGGATCGAGGCCGACCCCCGCCGCCCCTCCATCTTCAACCCCGAGGACGCGGCACGCTACACGCCCTTCCTCGAGGGGTACCCCCTCCCGCTGGACGCGGCCCTCGCCGTCTTCTCCTGGGCCGTCCACGGCCGGGCGGGGCGGGTCGTCGGCCTGATCGAGAAAGTGAGTGTCCCGGACCTGGACGCCTCCCCCTTCCTCCGCCGCACGGCCCCGGGGCGCTACACGGCGGCGGAGCCGGCCTTCTTCCGCGGCGCCTACCTCATGCAGGGCGACACCCTGGCCCTGGAGGCCTCCACGCCGGCCCTCGCCCGGGAGGCCGCCGAGCTGCTGTCGAAGCACTTCCGGCCCCGCGGGGCGTTCACCCTCGCCCTCTTCGATCTGGACGGGAAGAACCTGGCCGCCTGGACGCCGGAGGACCTGGAGGCGGTGTTCACGGCGGTGCGGGGCGGGGAGTGAGCCGGGCGCCCGGGGGAAAGGGCAAGAAGGGAAAAGGACAAAGGACCAAAAGGACATAAAGGACGGCGGTTTCCGGGGATGCCGCAATGCCCGAGACCGCGGAGCCCGAGACCGCGGAGCCCGTGACCGCGAAGCCCGAGACCTCAACGCCGGTGACCGCAAAGCCCGTGACCGCAAAGCCCGCGACCGCAACGCCCGTGGCCGCAACGCCCGCGACCGCAACGCCCGTGGCCGTGGAGCCGGTGGCCGTGGAGCCGGTGGCCGTGGAGCCGGTGGCCGCGGAGCCGGTGGCCGTGGAGCCGGTGGCCGCGGAGCCGGTGGCCGTGGAGCCGGTGGCCGCGGAGCCGGTGGCCGCGGAGCCGGTGGCCGCGGAGCCGGTGGCTGCAGAGACGGCGTTTGGTCGGTTCACGGTGATCGGAAACACCGCTTCTCTGTGCCGCCTGGCCTTCGTGAGAGACGTTCCGGAAGCTTCCTCCCGGCGGCGGGGCGACCCGGTGAAGGCGCGCTTTCGTGCCCCCTGGCCGCACCCCTGACGATCCCTTCTCCCACCCGCCAGGCGATCCCTTCAACCGGCACGTCTGTGCCGTCCCTTGGGTCCCTTTGGTCCTTTAGGTCCTTTCGTCCCTTCCGCACATGCACAACCCCCGATCCCGACCGCGTCTTTCCTCTGGATTCCCTCCCCCGACTCCTGTATGCTCTCCCTGATCTTTTTCCCGCGGGGTGCCCCATGTCTCCCATCTTGTCCCGGTGTCCGAGGTTTTTCCTTTCCGCCCTCCTGGCCACGATCTTCGCGCCGGCCGTCCCCGGTTGCGGGTGGATGGGCCCCGAGTCCGTGGACGAACTCTCGTTCTTCTCCCCCGAGATCATCGGCGAGCCGGACGCCCTGCCCTTCTTCGCCACGCCCTTCAGCCCGTTCTACACCCGCGAACTCGGCCAGGGGGCGCAGCCCGACTTCGGCGCGGCGAACCTGGACGAGTGGGACGCCTTCTTCCAGAAGAAGATCCCGCGGGAGGCCTGGTCGCAGCTGCTGTACAAGGCGCCCCTCGCCCGCCTCGACGCCCTGATCTTCCGCCTCAAGGGGAAGAAGGACGCCGCCGAGACCCCCGGGGACGACGTCTTCCTGGCCTACCCCGACCGGAAGGCGCTCGTCGCCGCCCTCTACTACGTCGGTTTCGCCAAGCGGGTGGAGCCCTACGCCACCGAGCGCTCCGACTACTGGGACTGGGAGGAGAAGAAGGGCAAGATCGACCGCGCCGCCCGCGAGGCCGCCGTGGCCGCCCTCGCCGAGGGGGGCACGAAGGCGCTCAACGCCGCGACGGACCCCTTCCTCCGCCGGCGTTACGCGTTCCAGCTCCTGCGGCTCCACTTCTACCACGACGCGTACGACCGTTGCACGGCTTTTTACGAGGAGCGCCGCGCCACGGACTTCAGCGACACGAGCACGGTCTCCTGGCGTGCCCTGGGCTACTGCGCCGGCGCCCACTACCGGGCGAAGCGCTACGCGGAGGCCAACTACCGCTTCTCCCGCCTCTTCGACCAGTGCAAGCCCCTCCGGTTGTCCGCCGCCTGGAGCTTCCGGCCCCAGGAGGAGGCCGACTGGCGAGGGTGCCTGGCCCTGGCGAAGAACGGCCGGGAGAAGGCCGTGCTCTGGCAGCTCCTGGGGATATCCCACGACGGTTTGCGGGCCATGAAGGAGATCTACGCCCTCGACCCGACGTCGGACCTGCTCCCGCTGCTCCTGGTCCGCGAGGTCAACCGGGCGGAGCTGGCCGCGAACCTCACGGAAAGCCTCGAACCGCCCGAGGTCGCCGTGCCCGCCCCGCTGTCCGACCTCCTGGCCTTCGTGGTCGGCACCGCGGAGAAGGGCGACGCCCTCAAGCCCTGGCTGTGGGACCTGGCCGCCGGCCACCTGCAGACCCTGGCGGGCAAGCCCGAATCCGCCGGCCGCTTCCTGGACCGCGCCGCGAAGGGGGCCCCGGACACGCCGCTCCTGCGCCGCCAGCTGCGGCTCTGCCGGGCCTTCGCCGCCGTCCGGGCCCTGAAGGCCGTCGACCCCGCCGCCGAGCCCCTGCTGGCCCGGGAGCTGACCTGGGCCAAGGCCGAGCGCAGCCTCGGGACGGAGCCCAGCCGGACGGGGGCGTTTTTCGCGTGGGCGAAAAGTTACCTGTCGTCCATCTACCGGGCGAAAGGGGACCGGGTCACCGCCCTCTGCCTGAACGACGTCCCCGACGACCCCTTCTACCTGGATTCCGCCAACGTGGACCGCCTCCTCGCCTTCCTGGAAAAACCGGGGAAGAGCGACTTCGAGGCGTTCACCGCGGGCGAGTACGGCATCGGGCCGACCTGCAGCGAGGACCCGGGCGCCCGGAGCGACCTGGTCCAGGTCAAGGCCCTGAACGCCCTCTATGCCGGGAAGTACGACGAGGCGGAGACGCTCTTCGCCTCCGTGGATACGGGGGAGCTCTACGCCGACCCCTTCGAGATCCACCTCCGCGACAACCATGACCGGGATGCCAACCGGAAGGGTCACGAAACCTACACCAAGACGCAGGCGGTGAAAAAACTCGCCGGCCTGTTGCGACAGGCGGCCACGGACAAGGCGAAGGCCCCGGAACTCTACTTCGAGGCCGCCAACGCCCTCTACAACTTCTCCTGGTACGGCAACGGCCGGGAGATGTACGTGACGCCCCGGGAGCACGTCAAGCACCGCCCCGGCTTCGACGACTGCAGCCGGGCCGAGGCGCTCTACCGGAAGGCCATGGACCTCTCGCCCGACCGGGAGTTCAAGGCGAAAGCCTGCTTCATGGCCGCCAAGTGCGAACAGAACGCCTACTACAACCGCGACCCCGACAAGAAGTCCGGGGACTTCATCGCGGGGAAGTGGTACAAGGTCCTCAAGGATACCTTCTCCGACACGAAGTACTACCAGGAGGTCCTCCGCGAGTGCGGTTACTTCCGCTCCTGGGCGACGAAGCGCCCTGGCGAGTAGGGGATAGGCTGTAGGCTGTAGTCCCTACGAAGTAAGATCTTAGGCAAAATGAGCAAGATTTGAGATCATCGGTGGGCTCCCACCGCTTTCAGAGCGGGGAAAACCGATGCGGGGACGGAGGAGGGAATCCCGGCAGCGTCGTCCGGCATGCCCCGGGGCTAAAATGCCCCACTGGTGCTGATCCGTTTCCGGAATCGACGTATCCGGTCTCTCGCAAAGACGTCCGGACGCAAAGCCTCGCAAAGGAATCCCCCTTTTCCGCTTCCGGCTTTGCGAGGCTTTGCGTCTTTGCGCCTTTGCGAGAGGTAAAGACCGCCTGTTTTTTTCTGGAGCGTCCGGATGATCCGTGTCCATCCGTGTTCATCCGTGGTTTCTCTCCGGTTTATCCGGGTTGGGCTGTAGGCTGTAGGTCCGGAGGGGTTCCCATCGGTATCGGTATCGGTATCGCAATCGCAATCGGTATCGCAATCGCAATCGCCGCAGCAATCGCCGTCGCCGTCGCAACGGGGAACGCGGTCGCAGCCGGGAGCGGCGGCCCCCTTGGCGACGACGGCCCGCAACCCTCGATTTCCCCCTTCCTTGCGGAGTGCGGCGCGAAGGCTGCCGGAGCGCCGCTTTGATCGCGCCGCGCAGGCCGCCGGAGCGGCGCGGCCCCAACGCGACCCATGCGCCTTACGGAATACGAAACGCAGGCGCGCAGTCACAAGGCGGAGGGTACCGAACTCCGAATTCTTCCTTCGTGTGTGTCGTGTTTGTCTCGGGCGCCTCACGCCCCGGTGCGTTCGTCGGTCGGGGCGGGCGTCGGGGGGCGGCGGCGCATGGGCGGGAGGCGCCAGTAGGTGAAGGCCCGCCAGAGCCACTCCAGGGGGCCGTAGCGAAACCGCTTCAACCACCACCCGGACACCAGCACCTGCACCGCGAAGACCCCGACCACGTAAAGCATCTGCCACGACCGGCTCAGGCCCCAGCACCCGAAGCCGTGCCCGAAGAAGATCACCACGGAGACCGCGGACTGGGCGACGTAGTTGGTCAGCGCCATCCGCCCGGCGGGGGCCAGCGGGGCCAGCCACCGTGCGGCCCGTTCCCGCTGGAGCAGCAGGACGACGACGCTCACGTAGCCCAGGCAGGCCGGGAGGTTTCCGAGGTACAGAAGTCCCTGGGCCACCATGAAGCGTCCCGGCGGGTCGCCGGGCTGCATGGACGTGGCGACGGCGCTCCCCAGCACCCCCAGGCCCACGCCCACGGGGAGGGCGTACAGGGCCAGCCTCCGGAACAGGGGAAGGTGATCCCGGGGACGGACCATCACGCCGGACTGCACGAACCAGGCCCCCAGGAGGAACAGGCTGATGACCATCATGGCGAAACCGGCCTCTTCCCCGGCCCGCCGGGGAAATTCAACGGCCCGGAACGCCACGGCCTCGCGGTAGCTCCCCCGGGCGTGGGCCTGGGTCTCGGCCCGGATCCGCTCGCGCAGCTTTTCCGCCTCCTTCTTGCGTTGCGCCTCCTTCTCCGCCTGCCGGACGGCCTCGGCGCCGGCGGGGGCCTGCCCGGCGGCCGGCCCGGGGGCCCGGGCCCCTGGCGGAGGGGTCTGCACGACGAGTTGCACCACGCCGAAAAGGGTCATCCCCAGGAAGGGGAGAACGTACAGGCCCACCGCCAGCCGGCGCTTCCGGAGTTCCGCGGGTTGGTGGCAGCGGGCCGCCAGGATGCCGACGGCCAGGGTGAAGACCGCCCCCAGGCTCATTCCGAACCGGGCCTCGAGGGGACCGGCGGAGAGGGCCCACATCAGCGCGGCGACCCCGACCGCGACGACGCCCAGGACCAGGAAGAAGAAGGCGAAGACGGGCACGCGGCGCCACCGCTCGCCCATGCGCTTCTCCCCGCGCAGGAACAGGGCCGCGACGCTCACGTAGGCCAGGCTCCCCGCCACGCGCCACAGGGGGTCCAGGCCGGGGACGAAGCCGAGGCCGGCCAGGGCCGCCAACGAGAGGAGGATGGGTTTCCACTTCCCGTAGAGCAGGATGAGCAGGGCCAGGGCCGCCAGGGCGTAGCTGAAGAGGATGTCGCCGTTCCACAGGAGGATGAAGTGCGCCGCGCCGAAGACCGCCAGGCCGGCGATCCGGCGGAGGTAGAGGGGAAGGAAGGGACGCCCCGCCTGCTCCGCCCGCCCCAGCATCACGGCGAAACCCATCCCGAACAGCAGGGAGAAGATGGTCCAGAACTTGCCCTGCACCAGGAGGTAGACGAGGCGGCTGGCCCACCAGTCGGCTCCCGTGAGCCCGGGGGGGACGCCGAGCCGCATCTCCGCCATGGCCCGGTTGAACCACTCCGCGTTCATCAGGAAGATGCCGAAGAGCGCAAACCCGCGGACCACGTCGAGGGCCAGGATCCGCCCTTCCTCTTCCGTCACCGGGGTGTTCTGCCGCGCTTCCATGCACGGATCATAATCCCCTCCCCTGCCCCCGCGCAAGCCGAAAAGGAACCACGAAATACACGGAATACGCGAAAGAAGAATCCGGAATTCAGGAGACCGGAGGAGGGCCTGTTGACCGGAATCGGAGGCGGCTCTTCTCCTTGCCTGTGAGAGACATTCCGGATGGTCGCTCCCGGAGCACGACGACCCGGTGAAGGCGAGCTTTCTCACCCCTTGGCCGCACCCCCGGCGATCCGTTTCTCTTTGCGATCTTCGCGCCTTTGCGAGACCCGGATCCGGATCTTCTCTCGCCAAGGCGCCAAGCTCGCAAAGGAAGACGGCATGGGCCGCAAATCGTGTTCCCGGCCGACGTTTCATGAGATCGACCCCACGATCTTGCGCAATTTGGCAACGATTCTTCGTTGAAGGGACTACGCTTTTTCAGGGGCGTCGCCCAGCAAAAGTGGCCTCGGAAGGCAACCGAAATCGCCAACCTGTGGGTAAAAACGCATCCGCTGAAGCGCCTGACGACATTGACCGGGACGCCGGGTGATCAAAGCGGCGCGATGAACCCCCGAGACGCTCAATGGCCCAAAGCCGGGTATCCCTTGACTTCCAAAAAAAAAGGCCCCGGGGGGCGGGGCCTTGACTCGTTTTTTGTCAATCGGGCGGTCAGATCACGCCTTTCTCCTTCAGGGCGGCCTGCTGTTCGGCGGTGTAGCCGAGCCGGCCGAGGATCTCCCCGTTGTGCTCGGCCAGGGACGGCGGCGGCGCGTCGATGCTGCCGGGGGTTTTCGAGAACTTGGCCGTCAGGTTGAAAAGCTTGACGGGGCCGATCCCGGGCGTCTCCACGTCCGCGATGACCTTGCGGTGGACGGCCTGGGGCTGCTTGAGGGCGTCCTCGAGGCCGAGGATGTCGCCGGAGGGGATCCCCTTGGCGTTGAGCACCTCCACCCAGTGTTCGGTGGTGTTCTCCTTGAGTTTCTCCTCCAGCAGCGGGGTCAGGAGGCGGCGGTTGGCCTTGCGGGTGTCACGCTCCTGGAAGCGCGGGTCCGTCTTGAGCTCGGGGACGCCCAGCGCGTCCGCCAGGTCCTCCCACTGCTTCTGCTGGTTGGCGGCGATGTTGATGTAGCCGTCCTTCGTGACGAAGGTGCCCGACGGCGCCGCCGTGAAGTTGTCGTTGCCCAGCAGGACCGGCTGCTGCCCGCCGATGAGCAGGTTGGCCGCCACCCAGCCCGCCAGGGGCATGATGGAGTCCAGCAGGGCGATGTCGATGTACTGGCCCTGGCCGGTGTGCTCGCGGTAGTAGAGGGCCGCCATGATGGCGAAGGCGGCGTTCAAGCCCCCCACCGTGTCGCAGACGGGGAAGCCGCAGCGCAGGGGGTTGAGGCGCTCGTCGCCGTTGATGGCCATGACGCCGCTCAGGCCCTGGACAATCTGGTCGTAGGCGGGCTTGAAGGCGTCGGGGCCGGTGGCGCCGAAACCGGAGATGGCGCAGTAGACGATCTTCGGGTTGATCTCGCACATCTTCGCGTAGGAGAAGCCCAGGCGGTCCATGACGCCGGGGCGGAAGTTCTCCACCACCACGTCGGACTCCGCCAGCAGCTTCCGGAAGATCTCCTTCCCCTCGTCGAACTTGAGGTTGAGCGTCAGGGACTTCTTGTTGGCGTTCTGGGCCAGGAAGCTCGTCCCCATCAGCTTCTTGTTGAGCGCGGGGACGTTGCCCAGCTTGCGGGCCAGGTCGCCGCCGTCGGGGTTCTCGATCTTGATGACCTCGGCGCCCAGGAGCGCCAGGTGAAGGGTGGAGAAGGGGCCGGACAGCACGTTGGTCAGGTCCAGCACGCGGACGTTTTCCAGCAGTTTCATCGGACAACTCCTTGTAACGAATTATGTCTTGCGGCCCCGCGAGAAGCCGCGAAGGGAAGCTTCCCGCGAATGACGCGAATGTACGCGAATATTACACGAATAATCTCTTTTGTTTGCTGGACTCCGATTCGCGTGCGTTCGCGTGATTCGCGGGCTGTAAAAGACTTTTTGCGGGGTCATCGATTGTCATTTCCCGATTCCCGTCATTCGCGGGCCATTGCCTTCTCGCGGCGCTTCGCGGGACCGTCAGGATTTGCGGACCAGCGAGCCGGCCTTGAGGATGAACCCCGGCAGCTCCCGCTCGAAGAAGGCGGCCACGTCCCGGGCCACGGCGACGAGGCCGTCCAGGTCGAGGTCCGTGCGCATCCCCATCCGCTGCAGCGAGTGGACCAGGTCCTCGGTGCAGACGTTCCCCGCCGCCACCTTGGTGAAGGGGCAGCCGCCCAGGCCGCCGAAGGCCGACTCGAAGTACGTCACGCCGCCCTTGTACGCCGCCCAGCAGTTGGCCAGGCCGAGGCCGAAGGTGTTGTGGAAGTGGCAGGCCATCTCGACGCCGGGGTCGAGTTCCCGGACGGCGCCGTACAGCTCCTCCACCTGCTTCGGGTTGGCGTGGCCGGCGGTGTCCGCCAGGCTGATGTTGCGCACGCCCGCCTCGAGGTAGCGCTTCACGAGGCCCAGCACCCGCCCGGCGGGGACGGGGCCCTCGAAGCCGCAGCCAAAGGCGGACTGGACGGAGGCCTGGACCCGCTTCCCGGCGTCCAGGGCCTTGCGGGCCATGGCGAGGATGGCGTCCAGGGCCTCGTCGGTGCCCTTGCCGGTGTTCTTGCGGGAGTGGGTCTCGCTGGCGGAGACGCCCATGCAGAACAGGTCGACGCCGCACTCCATGCCCCGGTCGAGTCCGCGCTCGTTGAGCACCAGGCCGGAGAGGACCACGCCGGCCGGCCGGTTCCCCGGCTGCAGGTAGTGCCGGAAGAAGGCGTCGGTGTCGGCCATGGTGGGCACCTTCTCGGGGTTGACGAAGGACCCGAGCTGGACGATGTCGATCCCGGCCCGGGCCAGGCCGTCCGCCCAGGCGATCTTGCGCTCCAGGGGCACCGTCTGCTTCTCGATCTGCAGGCCGTCCCGCAGGCCGACCTCGTGGATGCGGATGTCGGTCATGGTGTTCTCTCTCCTCCGGTTGGGATCCGGCGCCCCCTCCGGGGCCCCGTTGCGGCGCCCGTCACGGCCCGCGGGGGATTCCGCGGGTGAGCACCGAGATTACCCAAACGGGCGGGGCTTTTCAAGCAAAATGGTGGGGAAGCGGGGGAACGGGACGGGTTGACCGGCTTCGGGGGGGAGAGAAGGGGCGGGGGGATCCGCGTCGGGACGACGCGTACGAACCGGGGGGGGCCGCGTCGGGACGACGCGTACGAACCGGGGGGATCCGCGTCGGGACGACGCGTACGAACCGGGGGGGGCCGCGTCGGGACGACGCGTACGAACTAGCGTTTCGGGCGGGGGGGGTGACCGTAGAGGGTACGGAGGCCCCAGCCCACGCCGCGCTGGACCTTGTGGCGCACGGGGCCCGGGACACGGCCGAGGCCCGCGCGGAGCCTGCCGTCGGGGCGCCGGGTGAGGCGGAGCCAGGCCCGGTCCGCCAGCGCCGCCACCCGGGCGCGCCATCGGGACGCCCGGCGTTCCAGGTCGAGGCACGACCCGTCGGGCCGCAGGACCGCCGCCACCCGGCCCAGAACCCGGGACAGGGGGACCCACCCGCCGGTGGACACCGCGTCCCCCTTCTGGAGCACGACCCACTCCCCGGCCCGCCGCCTCACCCGCAGGGCCCGGTGAACCACCAGGATCGCCCCCGAAAAGAACAGGACGGGGTCGCCCCGCCGCGGGGCGCGCCCTTCCAGCGGGACCACCACGGCCCGGTCGCCCTCGCGGATGAGCGGCGCCATGCTGGTCCCGGCGATCCGGACCGTCACCGGCCGCCCGGCCCGCAGCATCAACCGGATCGCCTCGATCACGGAGGTGGGAAGGCCATCGTTTTCCATCGGGTCCGTGTTCATAGCCGGAAGGTATCCCCTTACCGCGCCGAAAGTCAACCGATGACGGTCCCGCAACGAGTACCCTCACCCTCCGGGTGATGGCTCAAACAAGCGTCTTGCACACCCGTTCCCGCTCGTTTTCCGACTTTTTGCGAACCCGTCAACCAATCGTCACCCGGGAAGGCAACAGGAAAAAACCCGCTGTCCGCGGGGGGAGAGCGCCCCCCCGCGGCGGCGGCCGTCACGCCATGGCGAGGTTGAGCGTCTCCAGGCGGTCGATGGTGCCGCTCAGTTCCCGCAACAGTCCCAGGGTGATCTCCGGGTGCTCCCGGATCAGGCGGCGCAGGTCGTCCACCTCCAGGCTCAGCAGGAAGGCCTCGCCCACGGGTTCCGCCGTCCGGCGGGCGCTCCCGTTCCCGGGCAGGTTTTCCAGGCCCAGCAGCGCCCCGGGACCGGCGACGTACATCGTCCCGATCCAGCCGTCGTGCGACCGCTTGCTGATTTCCACGTTTCCGTCGGCGAGGATGAAGACCCGCGTGTTGGGTTCGCCCTCCCAGAGGATCTCCGTGTCGTCGGCCCCGTGCTCCGGCCGAAGGCGGGCCGCCAGCTTCGCCAGGATCTCCCCGTCCAGCGTGGTGAAGGCCGGCACGCCGCCCAGGAACCCGATCCGCTCCCGTAAGGCGTGCCGGATCATGCGGGCCATCCCGCCCGGTTCCACCCGCGGCCAATGGAACCCAACCCGGGCCAGGACGGCCTCGGTCAGCTCCGTGGGGCGCAGGACCGGCGTGGCCGGGCCCTTCGACAGCAGGTCCAGCCAACCGAGGTGAAGCAGCAGCCGCTCGATCGGTTCCCTGAACCCCTTGTGCTCGCAGTGTTCCACCACGAGGTCGATGAAGGTTTCCAGGGGGAGCCGCCGCAGGTTGAGCCCCAGGGCTTCCGCGGTCAGCACCTCCGACAGCTTCGCGTGGTGGGGGTTCTCGATGTGGAACGTCCGGTTGGCGAGGGCCGGCCGGTCGAACAGGGCCAGGATCGCCCGGCTGGTCTGGTCGACGAAGGAGAGGTTGCGCTCGTCGAAGCGGTCCGGCACGGCGCCGAGCATGAGGTAGGCCTTCACCTGCTGGAAGAAGGCGTTCTCGTCGACGTTCTCCTGGAGGGCCCCGGTCCCGGAGTCGAAGGTGATGTTGCCGGCCCGGTAGATGCTGGCGCTGAGGCCCTCCGAACGGGCCGCCAGGACGGCTTTCTCCGCTTCCTGCTTGGAGCGGATGTAGACGTGGTCGGTCCGCTGGCCGAGGTCGGCGTCGAACTCGGTGAAGAGGACGGCGTCCCGGTCCGCGTAAGTCCCCATGCTGACCGAGGTGGTGGAGACGTGGTGGAGGTCCTTGGGCCGGCCGTCCCGGGCGAACCGGATCAGGTTCCGGGTGGAGAGGACGTTGGCCCGCTGGAACTCGGCGTACTCGCCGAGGTGACGGGTGTCGGCGGCGGCGTGGAGGACGGCGTCCGCCTCGCCGGCCAGGCGCTGATAGACGTTCCCGGCCAGGCCCAGGCGCTCCGCGGGGAGGTCCCCGGCCAGGACGGTCAGCCGGGTGTCCAGCGCTTCCCGGATGGCCGGGCCGAAGGCGCGCACCATCCTGGCTGCCAGGCGCTCCCTCGCCTCGGGGTCGGAGGGGCCGCGAACGAGGGCGGTCACCCGCGCGGCGGTCGTCAGCAGGAGGTCCCGGAGCAGGTAGACGCCCAGGGTCCCGGTGGCGCCGGTCAGCAGGACGTGCGCGTACTCCCGACGCGTCTGCAGGTCCAGTGACGCGAGTTCCCGGATCCGTTCCCGGTAGAGGGCCAGCCCCGCCTGGATGGCGGGGTCGGCGGACAGGTCCGGGGCGGCCAGCACCTCCCGGAGCCGGGCCAGCCGCGCCCCCACGCTCCCGGTCAGCTCTTTCAGGTTCTGCGCCTGTTCCGCGATGGTCTGGTGGGTGAAGAGGTCGCCGGCGTTGACGTCGAAGCGGCTCTGCAGCTCGGCCATGAGGGCGATGACCTTGAGGGAGTCGCCGCCGATCTGGAAGAAATTGTCGAAGACGCCGATGCCGGAGAAGCCGAAGACCTTTTCCCAGGCGGCGAAGACCAGGCGCTCCGCGGGGGTCCGGGGGCCGGGGCCCTGGTGGTCGCCCACCGCGGTCAGCTCCACGTCCGGGAGGGCCTTGCGCTCCACCTTCCCGTTGCGGTTCAGCGGCAGCTTCTCCAGGCGGACGAAGTACGCGGGCACCATGTATTCCGGCAGCTCCTTCGACAGGAGGGCCTTGAGGCTCTCGGGCGGGATCGTCTCGTCGGCCGTGTAGTAGGCGCAGAGGAACTTCCCGCCGCCGGGGTCCTGCTTCGCGGCCACGACGCACTCCCGGATCCCCGCACCGGCGGCGAGGCGCTTCTCGATCTCCCCCAGCTCGACGCGGTAGCCCCGGATCTTGACCTGGAAGTCCAGGCGCCCGATGAAGTCCAGGTTGCCGTCGGGCATCACCCGGGCGAGGTCCCCGGTCCGGTACATCCGCTCCCCCGGGACGAAGGGGTCGGCAACGAATTTTTCGGCCGTCAGCTCGGGCCGGTGCAGGTACCCGCGGGAGACCCCCGCCCCGGCGATGCACAGCTCGCCGGGGACGCCGACGGGCTGGAGCCTCCCGTTGCGGCTCAGGATGTAGACCCGGGTGTTGGCCACCGGCTTGCCGATGGACACGCGTTCCAGCAGGCGGTCCACCACCGTGCTGGTGGAGGCCATGGTGGTCTCCGACGGGCCGTACTCGTTGACCAGGGTGAAGCGCCCCAGCTTGTAGTTCTTGAGGGCGTCGCCGCCCACCACCAGGCGCCTCAGGGAGTGGTTGTCCACCATGTGCATGAACTGCTCCGCGAACTGGGTGGGGAAGTGGGCGTGGGTGATGCCCTGGGCCTCGAAGTAGCGGTTCAGCTCGGGCGGGGAGAGGCGCAGCTCCTCCGGGATGATGTGCAGCTCGGCGCCGGACACCAGCGGGGCGAAGACCTGGACCACCGAGACGTCGAAGCTGAAGGCGGCGAACTCGGCGCAGCGCCCGGCGGGGTCGATGCGGTGCTCGCTCGCGTACCAGTGGATGAAGTTGCACATGGAGCGGTGCTCGATCATGACGCCCTTGGGCATCCCGGTGGACCCCGAGGTGAAGATGACGTAGGCCAGGTCGGACGGCTCCGTTTTCGCTTCGGGGGCGACGTCGGGCCCCTCGAGGAGCGTCTCGTCGTCCACGGCGAGCCGCCGGCAGGGGCCGGGGATGCGCTCGAGGGTCTCCCGGCGGCCCAGCACGACGGGGGCGCCCGTGTCCTCCAGGATGAACTGGATCCGGTCGGCCGGGTAGGCGGGGTCGACGCCCACGTAGGCGCCGCCGGCCTTCAGAATGGCGAGCATGCCCACGACGGCCTCGGCGGAGCGGTCGGTGGCCACGGCGCAGATGACGTCCCGGCCGACGCCGTCCGCCTGGAGGCGGACGGCCAGCCGGTCGGCCCGGCGGTTCAGCTCCCCGTAGCTCATCCGGGACCGCCCGTCCACGACGGCCACGTGGTCCGGGTCGCGCCGGGCGTGCCCCGCGATGGCCTCGCAGACGGTCCCGAACGGCGGCGGCGGGGCGGCGGTGTCGTTGAGGTCTTCCAGGAGGAACCGCTTCTCCTCCGGGTAGAGCATCTCGATGTCCCGGACCCGCCGGTCCGGGTCGTCGGCCGCCTCCTCCAGGATGCGGAGAAAGTGCTTGGCCAGGCGGTCCATGGTGTCGGGATCGAAGAGGTTCCGCCGATACTCCATGTGGAAGCGGATGGTTTTGGCGCACTCCGTGGCCGTCAGGCTGATGTCGAACTTGGCGGTGCCCGTCTCGTGCAGGGCGACGTCGCATCGCAGGCCGCCCGCCTCGAAACGGGGCTGTTCCATGTTCTGCAGCACCAGGTTGATGTCGAAGAGGGGGTGGCGCCCCGGCCCCCGGTTGATGTTCAGTTGCTCGTAGACGCGGTCGATGGACACGTCCTGGTTGGCGTAGATGGAGAGCATGGTCTCCCGGACCTCCCCCAGGAGGGCCCGGAAGGAAACCTCGTCCCGGGGCTGGGTCCGGACCGGCAGGGTGTTCACGAACATGCCGACGAGGTCCTCCGTGCCGGGGACGGTCCGCCCGCCCATGCTGGTCCCGACCACGACGTCGTCTTCGCCCGTGTACCGGGAGACCAGGACCTGGAGGGCGGCGAGGAGGACATGGTGCAGGGTCGCCTGGTTCTTCCGGGCCAGCGTCTTGACCCGTCCGGCCAGGAGCGGGTCCATGACGAAATCGCAGGCGCCGCCCGCGAAATCGGCGCCCTGCTTCCGCGGCCGGTCGGTAGGGAACTCCAGGACCGGCGGGTTGCGGAAGGTCTCCAGCCAGTAAGCCTCCTTCCCGCGGAGGCGCTCCGCCTGGGCCGCCGACTCCCGCCAGACCACGTAATCCTTGAACTGGAACGGGGGCTCCGCCAACGCACGGCCCCCGTAAAGCCCGGCCAGGTCGTTCAGGAAGGGCCCGATGGAGATGCCGTCGAAGACGATGTGGTGGACGTCGCAGAGCAGGACGTGGCGCTCCGGCCCGGTGCAGACCAGCAGGACCCGCAGCAGGGGCGCCTTCTCCAGCTGGAACGGCCGGACGAAGCCCCGGATGACGGATTCGAGTTCGCTTTCGGCGGCTTCCTGGAAAAGCAGTTTCAGGCGGGCCTTGGGGTGGACGATCTGGACGGGGTGCCCGTCGACGAGGTCGAAGGAGGTCCGGAGGGGCTCGTGGCGGTCCACCAGGGCCTCGAAGGCGTCGGCCAGGCGTTTCCGGTCGAGCCGGCCCTCCAGCCTGACCACGAGGGGGATGTTGTAGGTGATGTCGATCCCGTTCAGCCGGCTGAGGATGTACAGCTGCTTCTGGGCGGGGGTGGCGGGGTAGAAGGGCTGGGCGGGCGCCGGGGTGACGGCCGCCTGGGCCTTCCGGGCACACCCCTCCAGGAACGCCGCCAGGTCGCCGAGCACCGGGCGCCGGAACAGGTCCTGGAGCGACAGGTCGGCCTCCAGTTCCTTCTCGACCCGGACCTGGAGCAGGACCGCCTTGAGCGAGTCCCCGCCGATGTGGAAGAACTCGTCGTGGACGCCCACCGACTCCAGGTGGAGGACCTCCTGCCAGAGCCGGGCGAGGGCCTTCTCCATCGGCGTCCGGGGCGGCTTGAACTCCGAGCGGCCCCGGTCCTCCGGCTCCGGCTCGGGCAGCCGTTTCCGGTCGATCTTGCCGTTCGGGTTGATGGGCATGGCGTCGAGCTGCATGAAGCGGGCCGGGATCATGAACTCCGGGAGGGTCTTGCCCAGTTCGCGGCGCAGCGCCTCCAGGTCCAGCCGGGTCGGGGCGGTGACATAGGCGCAGAGGAAGATGCGCCCGTTGGCGTCCTTCCGGTCCACCACGGCGGCTTCCCGGATCCCCGGCTGGGCCAGGAAGGCCTGCTCGACCTCCCCCAGCTCGATGCGGAAGCCGCGCAGCTTCACCTGTCGGTCCATGCGGCCCAGGTACTGGATGTTGCCGTCGGGGAGCCAGCAGGCCAGGTCGCCGGTCCGGTACATCCTTTGTCCGGGCAGGACCGGGTTGTCGACGAAGACCTCCGCCGTCTTCTCCGGCCGGTTCAGGTAGCCCCGGGCCAGGGCCACGCCGCCCACGCAGAGTTCGCCCGGCGCCCCCACGGGCTGGGGGTTCCCGTGCCGGTCCAGGATGAAGACGCGGTAGTTGGGGAGCGGCTTGCCGATGGGGATGTTCTCGTAGTCCCGGTCGACCGGGAAGAAGGTGGTGTAGACGGAGCACTCGGTGGGGCCGTAGCCGTTGAGGAGCTGGTAGCCCCGCTTCCGGTAGATGCGGAGTTTCTCGCCCGCCACGTGGAGGAGCCGCAGCGACCGGTTGTCGATGAGGTCCATGAACTGCTCGCCGAGCTGGGTGGTGAAGAAGGCGATGCCGATCCGGTTCTTCTCGAAGTAGTCGTTCAGGTGGTTCAGGGAGAGGCGGATGTCGTCGGGGATGATGTGCAGGGTGGCGCCGCGGATCAGGGCGGGGTAGATCTCCGCGTTGGACACGTCGAAGCTGAAGCTGGTGTGCTTGGAGACCTGGTCGGTTTCCGTGATCCCGGCGACCTCGGCAAACCAGGTGATGAAGTTGACCATGGAGCGGTGTTCCAGCATGACGCCCTTCGGCGTCCCGGTGGAACCCGAGGTGTAGATCAGGGCGAAAAGGTCGTCGGCGGCCGCCGCGACCGGCAGGTCGGTGTCGTCGCCCTGGAAGAGGGCGGGGTCGTCGAGGTCCAGGGCCGCCGTCCCCGGGGGGATGTCCAGCCGGCCCAGGAAGGCCTGCTGGGTGAGAAGGACCGGGGCCTGGCTGTCCTCCAGCATGAAGCGGACCCGGTCGGCGGGGTACTTGGCGTCGATGGGCATGACGGCCGCCCCGGATTTCAGCGTCGCCAGCTGGGCCACGATGATCTCGATGGAGCGTTCGGCCAGGATCCCCACGAAACCGCCTTGACAGGCCCCCCGGGCCTGGAGGGCCCGGGCCAGGCGGTTGGCGGAGCGGTTGAGTTCCGCGTAGGTCATGCGCTGGTTCCGGTAGACCAGGGCGGTCTGGTTCGGCGTCCGGAGCACCTGCCGCTCGATCAGCTCGTGGACGGTGGCGTTTTCCGGGTAGGCCTGCCGGGCGCTGTTGAACTCCGCGAGGACCCGGTGCCGTTCCATCCCGGAGAGCAGCTGCAGGCGGTGGAGTTTCTCCCCCGGGCGGTCCATGGCGTCGGACAGCAGGGTTTCCAGGTGTTCCAGCAGGGCGAGGGTGCGTTCCCGGGTGAGCCGGTCGGCCCGGAAGTCGGCCATGATCCGGACGGGCTGGTTCCGGACGCCGCGGACGCCGTAGTCCAGGTAGATCGTCAGGGTGTTGAGCGAGTTGGACGGGCACAGGAACTCGATCTGGGTGTGCTCGCCCAGGTCCGCGCGCATGTACTGCACCAGCGTGACGTCCATCAGGTTGGGCGACTCGCCGAGCCGGTCCCGGATTTCGGAGATGAAACGGTCGTAGGGGTACCGGTCGTGCCGGCGGATCCCGTGGAAGGCCTCCCGCACCTGGCCCAGCAGGTCGTCGATGCCGGCTTCCGGGGCGGGGCGAAGGCGGATGGGGACGGAACTGACGAACATGCCGACGGCTTTTTCCATCGCCTCCGGGTAGCGGTTCAGGGTGGCCGTGCCGACGGCCAGGTCGTCGTGCTGGGTCTCCCGGCCCAGGACGGCCGCCAGGGCGGCCAGGACCAGGCGGAAGGGGGAGGTCTGCCGGTCGGCGCAGAAGGCGTGGATCTTCTCCGTCAGCCGACCGGAGAACTCGTGCCGGACGCGCCGGATCTCCAGGTTGTCGGTCTCGGGGCGCCCCGTCAGGTCGATGGGGTCGGGAAGGTCCGGGAAGAGGCCGTGCCAGTAAGCCCCGTCCTCCGCGCACTGCGGCGAGGCCAGGTACGCCCGCTCGGCGTCGAGGACGTCCAGGAAGGAAGGGCGGGGTTCGGCCGGGTCGGGCTGTCCCGCCCGGAGGGCGCGGTAAGCGGCCATTACCTGCTCCACGACGAGGGCGCAGGAGCCCCCGTCGGCGACGATGTGGTGGAGGCAGTAATAGAAGGCGTGCTGGCCGTTCGCCAGGCGAAGGAGGGCGAAGCGGTACAACGGCCGGTCGAAGAAGGCGAAGGGCGTCCGGATCGCCCGGTCGACCCAGGCCTGCAGGTCCGTCTCCCCCCCGGCGCCGAGGTTCAGCCGCTCCACGGCGATCTCCCCGTCGTCCGACACGTACTGCCGGATCTCGCCGTCCACCTCGGTGAAACGGAGGCGCAGCCCCGGGTTGGCCCGGACGACCCGGCGGATGGCTTCCACCAGGAGGTCTTCCTCCACGTTCTCGTGGAAACGGACCAGGTAGGGCAGGTTCCACATGGTGGAACCGGGGTGAAGGCGCTCCGTCAGGTAGATCCGCTTCTCCGCGTGGCTGAGTGAAAACCGTGTCGCCGGTGTCGTCATGTCGCCTCCCGAAATCTCCGCGTTGGTCACGCCATAATTGGTGGCGCAAGCTTCAGCTTGCGCGCGAAAATCCCCTCAAGCCGTGGCGCAAGCTTCAGCTTGCGCGCTAAAACCCATCAAGTCGTGGCGCAAGCTTCAGCTTGCGCGGGAAAACCCCATTGAGCCGCAGCACCCCCCCCTCTAGCGCGGGAACTCCTCGCATTCCCGCTCCCCCCGCTCTCCCCGGGATCGTCACAACTGCAGGGACCGCGCCTCGTCGGGCGGCGCCGGCGCGTTCTCCCGGGGACGGGCGACCAGGGAAGCCAGCAAGCCGGCCACGGCCACCGCCAGCGCCAGGACCATGGTCTGCCGGAAACCCGTCATCAGCGTCGTCAGGGACGCCGTCTCCACCAGACCTTCGCCCTCCGACAGAAGGTGGTGGGTGAAGACGATGGAAAACATTGAAACGCCCAGCAGGCCGCCCAGGTTGGGGATGACGGCCTTGACCGACGAGAGGACCCCCGCCCGGCCCGGCGCCGCGTGGGTCATGATGAGGGTCAGGATGGCCGTGCAGAAAAGCGCCATGGCCAGGCCGAACAGGAGCAGGGTCACCACCAGGTAGGTCGTCGGCGTCGCGGCGTCGTACCGGAGGAAGAGCACGGTGGAGGCCACGAAGACGGCCATGGAGAAGATGCACAGGACCCGGGGGCCGATCTTGTCGCAGAGGAACCCCGTGACGGGGCTGATCACGATGGAGACGAGGGGGAACAGGGCCATGCAGTGGCCGGTCTGTGCGTCGGTGAGCTTCTGGATGTACTTGAAGTAAAAGGGGAAGATGAAGCTGATGCCATAGAGGAGGAGGAGGTAGACGAAATTGGCGATCAGGGCGGCGGACAGCGGGAGGTTCCGAAAAAGGGAAAGAGGGACCAGAGGGTTTGAAACCCGCGATTCCACGACGAGAAAGGCGACCCACAGGAGACCGGAAACGGCGAAGCAGCCCAGGACCCCGGGCGAGGTCCAGGAGAACTTTCCCCCGGCCTGGAAGGCGGCGATCAGCAGGATCAGCGCGAAGAAACTGAGAACGGCGCCGCCCGTGTCGAACGTCTCCCGGCTGCGGACGTGGGTCCGGTCGTCGAGGAAACGGAGGCACAGGAAGATGCCGACCAGGCCGATGGGGATGTTCACCAGGAAAACCCACTGCCAGCCGAAGGAGCAGAGGTAGCCCCCGACGGGCGACCCCAGGGCGAACCCGATCCCGGCGAAGAGGCCGTTGACGCCGTACGCCCGACCCCGCATCTCCGCGGGGATGTACTTGACGATGATGACGGCGGATGTGGCGAAGATCATGGAGCCGCCGACCCCCTGGACGAAGCGGTAGGCGGAGAGGTCCCAGATCCCCCGGGACAGGGCGCACAGCGCGGACCCCACCGTGAAGAGGACGTAGCCGGGGATGAAGATCTTCTCCGGCCCCCAGCGGTCGGACAGGCGGCCGAACACCAGCAGGAAGGCGGTCAGGGAGAGCAGGTAGGCCACGTTCACCAGGGAGATCCGCGTCATGTCCACGTCGAAGTGGTCGGCCAGCGTGGGCAGGATGATGTTCACCACGGTGGTGTCCAGGTTCACCATGAAGATGGCGGTGGCGCTGGCGGTGTTGAAGCCGATCAGTCGAAGGGTCGATGGTTTCACGGTGTGTCTCCGGCCGGGTTTAGGGGATCGTCTTCCGGGGGTCCGGGTTTCGGGCCGGCGGCCGGCATGCAACGGCGGAAGTCGGTGGCCTTCGGTCGTGCTCGGTTCTCAACGCCCATCCCCCGGGATATTCTGCGGCCATTGTACCACCATCGCGGCCCCGTCGCCAGAGATTCCGCTCACCCCCGTCCCGACCTGCGTCCGCCGTGATTGCGGTTGACATCCCCCGCGCGAGGGGGGAAAATCCCTTCGCCTGACGATTTTGGGAAAGGTGGGGGGAGGCCGGCAACGCGTTCCGGCGGAGACGGCGTCGGGGCATCCCGGCAGACGGGGCCCTTCAGGGCGAGTCGCCCCGACCCGCATTTTCCCGGTGGAAAGGAGGTGTCGCATGAGCGTGAAACCGTTGTTGAAGGTGCTGGTCGCGACGCTGGCCCTGGGGGTCCCGGCTCCGGCCGGGCCGTCCGGGAACCGGGGGTCCGTCGGGTGCGACCCCGGCGCGGCGGCTTCCGTGGCCGCGGTGCGCCCCGGGCTTCCCGGGGTGCGCCCCCCACGGTTGTCCCTTGCCGGGATGGCCGCCCTGAAGAGCCCGGCGGAAGGCACCCTGGTCTTCAATACGGAAAAGGGCCGGCTGTACCGGTACGATGGGGCCGGCTGGACCCCCCTGGGGATCGTCCCGGGGACGGTCTGGGGCGTGGACCCCATCGTGGGGGCCCTGTACTACGTCCCGGCCGGGATCTTCACCCAGGGCTCTCCCGGGGACGAACCCTGCCGGGTGTCGAACGAGACCCCCTTCGCGCACAGCCTGACGAAGGACATCGCCGTCATGGAAACCGAGGTCTCGCGGCAGATGTGGGCGGAGCTGAAGGCCGCCCGGGCGACCTTGCCGGACGACCCGTCGAACACCACCGTCAGCCCCGGGATGTCCAACCCGGTGAACCGGGTCACGTACTGGGAGGCCATCCTCTTCGCGAACCTCCTGTCGGTGAACCACGGGCTGACGCCGTGCTACTACGCGGACGAGTCCTGCACGACGCCCATCGACGCCGCCAACTACACGGCGGAGACCGTCTACTGCAACTGGTGGGCGAACGGGTACCGGCTGCCGACGGAGGGGGAGTGGGAGTACGCCTGCCGCGCGGGGACGTCCACGCCCTTCTGGGTCGCCGAAGCCAACTACACCGCCGCCAACTGCCCCTCGGAAACGCCGGGCCTGTACGCCGCCCTGGAGACCGCGGCGTGGTTCCTGGCCAACGCGCCGACCGCAACCCGGGCGGTGGGGACCGCCGGGGAGAACCCCTGGAACCTGCGGGACGTGCACGGCAACGTCTGGGAATGGTGCTGGGACCGGTACACCGACGCGTACCCCGAGGGGTCCGCGTCGGACTACTACGGGCCGGTGGAAGGCACGTTCCGGGTGCTGCGGGGCGGCGCCTGGGACGCCCACGCCTTCGCCTGCCGCTCCGCTTTCCGGCACAGCAACGACCCCGCCAGCCAGGCCCCCAGCCACGGTTTCCGCCTGGTGCGCACCATCGACCCGCCGCAGGTGGGCCCGGACCCCGTGGTCGGGCAGATGTGTTTCGTCCCGGCGGGTTTCGTCGTCCAGGGCTCCCCGCCGGAAGAGGTCTGCCGGGGGACGAACGAGACGCCGTTCACCCACACCCTCACCCTGGCGTTCGCGGCCATGGAGACGGAGGTGTCCCGCCGGATGTGGTCGGACCTGAAGGCCGTCCAGCCGACCCTTCCCGCCGACCCCTCCAGCACCGCCGTGAGCCCGGGGATGGGCCACCCGGTGAACCGGGCCACCTTCCACGAGTCCCTGCTCTTCGCGAACCTGCTGTCCGTGCAGAACGGCTACCGGCGGTGCTACTACGCCGACGCCGCCTTCACGACGCCCCTGGACGCCTCGAACTACGCGGCGGGGCCCTGCTGCTGCGACTGGAACGCCAACGGCTACCGCCTGCCCTCGGAAGGCGAGTGGGAGCACGCCTGCCGGGCGGGGACCACGGGGCCCTTCTGGATCGACGAGCCGGCCTACACGGCCGACAACTGCCCCTCGGAGACCCCGGGGCTCTACCCCGAACTGGAAACGGCGGCATGGTTTTTGGCCAACGCGCCGACGGCGGCCCGGGCCGCGGGGACGGCGGCGCCGAACCCGTGGGGCCTCAAGGACGTCCACGGGAACCTCTGGGAGTGGTGCTGGGACCGCTACGCGGCGGACTACCCGACGGACTTCGCCACGGATTATCACGGCCCCGAGACCGGCTCCTTCCGGGTGCTTCGCGGGGGCGCCTGGGACGCCCACGCCTACGCCTGCCGCTCCGCCTTCCGACACAGCAACGACCCCGCCGTCCGGGCCCCCAGCCACGGCTTCCGCCTGGTGCGGACCCTCGAGGCCGCGGCGGTGGACTTCAACTACGACGGGGTCACGGACATCCTCTGGCGCAACGACGCCTCGGGCACGCTCTCCGCCTGGACCATGTCGGCGCTGGGCCTGACGGACATGCTTTTCCTGGGCGGGATCTCGGACCCCGACTGGCAGGTGGCCGGCGTCGGGGACATCAACGGCGACCGGCGCGCCGACCTCCTCTGGAAGCACGTTCCCACCGGGACCCTGTCCGTGTGGTTCGTGGACGAGTTTGGCTACGTGAACGACATGTCCCCCGGGGTCGTGGACCCGTCCTGGAAGATCGTGGGCCTGGCCGACGCGGACGGCGACCGCAAGGCGGATGTCTTCTGGCGCAACGACACCAGCGGGATGATGTCCCTGTGGTTCATGAACGAGTCGGGCCTCCGGGGCACCGGCTTCGTCGGCGGGATCGGCAGCATCGACTGGAAGGTGATGGGCGTGGCGGACTTCGACGGCGACGCGAAGAATGACATCCTCTGGCGGCAGTCCTCCACGGGGACGATGTCCATCTGGTTCGTCAACCAGTACGGGTTCGCGGGCGACATGTCCCCCGGGACGGTGGACCCCGCCTGGGAGATCGTGGGCCTGGGGGACGCGGACGGCGACCACAGGGCCGACATCTTCTGGCGCAACGACGCCAGCGGCATGCTCTCCCTCTGGTTCATGAACGCGTCGGGGGTCAAGGGGGCGGCGTTCGTCGGCGGGATCTCCGACCCCGACTGGCAGGTGGCCGGGATCGGCGACTTCGACCGCGACGGCCGGAGCGACGTCTTCTGGCGCCGCCTGTCCACCGGCGACATGTCCGTGTGGTTCGTGAACGAGCGGGGCTACGCGGGGAACATGTCCCCGGGCTCGGTGGACCCGTCCTGGCTGACGCTGAACCACGTCATCTTCGCCGGGGGGATGTGAGCCCTGGCGCGGCGGCGAGCCGCCGAGATCCCGGCCGGTGCGGGCCGGTCCCCCTGCGGGGACATTTCCCGGCCCGGGGTCGCCGGCCCATCCGGTTTCGATGAAGGGAGGAGCGAGATGCGACGACGGGTCTTCCTCGGACTGTGCCTGTGTGTTTCCGCGGCGGTGCTGGCCGAGGGGCCCCCGAAAAGTGCCGTCGAGGCGCTGGCGGCGGCCTGGCTGGCGCAGCGCCCCGCGCCGGGCTTCGCCGCGGGGATGAGCATGGACGAGGCGGTGAGGGTCCGGGAGGCGTACACGGCCCTCATCGACCGTGACCTGGGCCCCGTTGCAGGCTACAAGGCGGCTCTGACCAACCCGGCGATCCAGCGGCGCTTCGGCTGGGACCAGCCCGTGCGCGGCACGCTCTACGCACGGATGATCCTGTCCGGCGGGGCGAAGGTCCCGGCGGCCTTCGGTTCGCATCCGGTCTGGGAGGCCGACCTCGTGGCGGTGGTCGGGGACGCGGAAAAGCTCATGGCCGCCCGGACGCCGCTGGAGGCCCTGGCGGGGATCCAGGCGTTCCGGCCCTTCATCGAGCTGCCCGACCTGGTGTTCGAGCCGCAGGTGAAACTGGACGGGCCGTCGCTGTGCGCCATCAACGCGGCGGCGCGGCTGGGCGTCCTGGGCCCGCCCGTCCGTCTTCCCCCGACGCAGGCGTCGGCGGACCGCCTGGCGGCGATGCGGGTCGAGGCCCTGGACGGAACGGGGAAGCGGCTGGCGCTCGGCACCGGGTCCGACATCCTGGGCAACCCCCTCAACGCCGTCCTGTGGCTGGCGGCGTCGCTCCGGGCGGAGGGGCGGAAACTCCGGGCGGGGGAGATCCTGTCGCTGGGCTCCTACTCCCCCCTCCTGACGCCGGCCCCGGGACTGACCGCCACCGTGCGGTACACCGGTCTCGACGACAGGCCGGTGGAGGTTTCGGTCCGGTTCGAATGAAGACGGTCTGAGACAGTGCCCGGCTGATCTCCTGTCCTGGACGCCCGCGACGGGCTCGGGGGAGCATGCGCCGCGCAGGCCGTCGGAGCGGCGCGGGGCTATGGCCGGTCGGCGAAGACCCGGCGCTCCGGGAGCGGTGCATCCGTCTGGCGACATTGCTCCCCGGGATTGTGACGCGCCCCCCCGACGGCGCTCCGGCGGCCTGCGCGCCTTGCTCCTGGGGCTTGTTGAAAAGCGGCGCTCCGGCGGCCTGCGCGCCGCACTCCTGTACATTGTAATCAGGACGAGGAAGCAAGTGGCTGCGGGGAGCACCACCGCACTCCCGTTTCGCAAAGAACTCTCTTTGGACCTGTGCCCCCGCAGCCTTTGACAGAAGTCGGGTG